>JBECKX010000155.1:0-35113 GCA_040235515.1 Candidatus Zixiibacteriota bacterium | reverse complement strand
CACCACTGGCAAGGAGGTCGATGTGGCACTCCTTGACATCAAGCGGACAGACGCCAAGGCCCTGGATGGCGTCCACCACAAAGAAGATATCGCGTTCCTTGCAGAATTCGCCCAGCCGCTTGATATCATTTCGGAAACCATTAAAGAACTGTACGAAACTGATCGCCAGCACTCTGGTGTTTTGGTTCACCAGTTCAACCATGTTATCGAAACTGAAATTGCGGTTGACCGAGGGAACGTACCTGATCTTGACGCCCTGCGACTCGAGGACTTTGAAGGGATAAGGTACTGACGGGAACTCGTTATCAGGCATTACGATTTCGTCGCCCGCTTCATACTCGAGCCCGAGTACGGCCAGATTGATACCGTAGGATGTATTGATCGCAAACTCAACTTCGTCAAGCGAGGCACCGATCAGCCTGGCAGCATACTCGCGGCAAAGCTGACGTTTTTCATAAGATTCGAGGTCCCCCACCTTGAGATTTTTGATCATTTCAAAATACTCATCCATCCGCGCTTTGACATCCTTAAGCAGCGGACCGTAGGATGCGTTATTGAAGAAAATCTTGCCCGAATCGAGCCCGTAGAAATCGTCGCGAACTCTGCTGTCGATCATAGAGTGCTACCTCCTGATAGCCACACCCGGTTACTGATCTAATAGTGGTATAGGTATGTAATTGTCCCGATCGAAGCAAGCAGAGTGAGGAGGCTCCAGAACATTTCAAATGCCGTTATCGCCGAGGATAGCCTGAATTGATTGTAGGCTCTCACCTGATTCGGGAGCACACCTACCGCAAAGACGAAAAGGGCTATGAAAAACCCGGAGCGATAGCTGGTGAAGGGCAGGATCGGATAGAGCGCGGAATAGACGATCGCGGGCAGCATCACGACAAAAACCAGGTTCACGAGCAGCGGCTGGAAGAACTGAATCTCAATTTCTTCTGCGATCTCGAGATGCCTGACCATTCGCCGCATGATCCTGACCCGGATCAACTCCAGGATCAGCAGGATGCCGGCGGCAACACCGGCGGTAAGAAGCAGTTTTTGCGGGTTCATTGTTGCATGCTCAAAGTTGAATTCTCGTAGTTCATTGATTACAACATCCGGTGGTCAAGGTACCACTGATAGGTTTTCTGCAGACTCTCTTCGATTGGCAGCAGCGGCTCGAACCGGAGCAAGCTGCGCGCTTTCTCCGAGGAGCAAACCCAGAAGCGGCAACGCAGTTCTTTCATTTTGTCGCGGCTGATCATCGATGCCCGTCCCTGGCTGTTTTCGAAGCTCTCCACCATACCTGCGAGCCGGTTCAGCAGCCAGAAGGGAATCACGATTGGACGGATCTCGACCTTCATCGCATCAGCCATCAGATACTGCGCCTGCCACTGGGAGAGTTTATCGACGGTATTTATGAAGAAAGTCTCGCCGATTCCCTCGGTCATGAAGGCGGCCCGAATGGTTCCCTCGACGATATCTCCGATGTATGCGATGCTGATATAGCTCTCCTGCCGTCCGAATTTGAGCAGGATGCCGGCCTTGACCGACTGGAATATCTGCAACATCTCCTGGTCACGTTCGCCGTAGACCGCCGATGGACGAATGATCGAAAACGGCAGCCGATCTTTTAGGGCCAACAGCGCCGTCTCACCCGCAAGTTTGCTCTCCCCGTAATGGGAAATCGGCTGCGGTGTATCAACTTCGCTCCTGGCTTCACCCTCCCGGGTCGGTCCGGCAGCCGCCTGCGTGGAGATATAAACGAATCGCTTCAACTCGCGGCAGTGCTGCAATGCCAGATTGGCGAGCCGCTCCGTTCCGCCGGCGTTGACCTCCATAAACTCTTCGCGCGAGCGGGCTTTGATCAAGCCGGCAGAGTGGAAGATATAGTCGATATCGGGAAGGACCTCGGCAAGTTTCGAGCCGTCACGGAGGTCATCGATGACCGGTGTGAACGATAAATGATTGATATTGTCGAGCTTTGAACTCTCCCTTAAGAGCAGGTAGAGATCGCAGCCGATTTCACTCAAGCGCTCCGCGAGATGCGAACCCACAAAGCCGCTCCCACCCGTGACTAGCGCCTTCGGACGCCGTGTCAGAGACGGGATAAATTGGCTTGACTTTGATATACCCATTCGTTATTGTTTCGCGCCCAAGAGCAAACACCTGTGCAATAGCAATTGCAGATACATGCCCGCTAATCTATCAGGCGTGGAGTAGAGCGCAAGTTAATTATGGATCTGTTCGACAAGTGTAAAGCCTTCACCCGATCGCTCGAGGTTAAGGAGAAGGGGTTCTATCCCTATTTCCGTCCGATTTCCTCCGCTTCCGAAACCGAAGTTATGATTGAAGGGCGGAAGATGCTGATGATCGGGTCGAATAACTATCTTGGACTCACGACCCACCCGAAGGTTGTCGAAGCAACGGTCAATGCCACCAGGAAGTACGGCACCGGCTGCACCGGTTCTCGCTTCCTCAACGGCACCCTCGATCTCCATATCGAATTGGAACACAGGCTCGCGGAATACATGGGCAAGGAGGCTTGTCTCGTCTACTCGACCGGCTTCCAGACCAACCTCGGCACCATCTCCTGCCTGGTGCAGAAGGGTGATTACCTGTTCATGGATCGCGCCGATCACGCCTGTATTGTCGATGGCGCGCGGCTCTCCTACGGCAAGATTATCAAGTACAACCACAACAGCATGGACGACCTGGAGCGCGTACTTCAGTCGGTCCCGCAGGATGCGCCCAAGATGATTGTCGCCGATGGCGTCTTTTCGATGGAGGGTGACATTGTCGACCTGCCGAAGATGGTTGAACTCGCAAAGAAATATAACTCGCGCGTGATGATCGATGATGCCCACGCGGTCGGCTATCTCGGTCCGACAGGAGCCGGCACCGCCGAGTATTTCGGGATGACCGACGATGTTGATATCTCGATGGGTACATTCTCGAAATCGTTCGCTTCGATCGGCGGTTACGTCGTGGGTGACTCGAACGTAATGGAGTATGTTAAGCATTTCTCGCGGACGATGATCTTCTCCGCCGCAATCCCGCCCTCGGCCGCCGCTACGGTTCTGGCGGTACTCGATATTATGAAGAGCGAACCGGAACGCCGCGAGCGTTTGTGGCAGATCACCCGCAAGATGCATGAGGGTCTCAAGAGTCTCGGCTTCGATATTGGCACCACGCAGACCCCGATTGTCCCGATCCGGATCGGCGATATGGAAGAGTGCTTCATGTTCTGGAAAATGCTGACCGAGGCCAACATCTTTGCCAACGCTGCTATCCCACCGGCGGTGGAACCGGGCAATTCTCTGATTCGCACGAGCTACACGGCCAACCATACCGATGACCAGCTCGACTATGTACTCGAGACGTTCGAGAAGATCGGCAAAAAGACCGGAGTGCTCTCCGCAGTTGCTTAAGCAGACGCAACCTGAAAGCTTGAGCGGGTGAGGGAGTCATGCAAGCTGATGACGTAGAAGTAATCGAAGTTAAGAGCTCCGGCGAGCTTCACCAGTTCATAAAATTCCCCTGGAAAATCTATAAAGGCAACCCGAACTGGGTACCGCCGCTGATCATTGATCGCAAAGATTTCTTCAATAAACAGAAGAACCCCTTCTATCGCGTCGCGGAGACCCACCTGTTTCTGGCGCGCCACAAGGGTGAGGTGGTTGGCCGCATCGCGACCTGCATCAACCGCGCGCACAACGAGTTTCACCAGGAGAAGTTGGGATCGTTCGGTTTCTTCGAGTGCATCGAGGATTACGCCGTCGCCCACAAGATGCTCAAGGTGGCGATGATCACCCTCAAGGCGAAGGGGATGGAGGTAATGCGCGGGCCGATGAACTTCTCCACCAATCACGAGGTGGGGCTGCTGATCGACGCCTTCGATCAACCGCCGATGGTGATGATGACCTACAACCCGCCATACTATCAGGATTTCCTCGAGAAGTTCGGCATGAAGAAGGCGAAGGACCTGCTGGCGTATATCATCGACGGCGAAGCCGCCACCGACGAGCGGCTCGGACGGATCGTCAACCGTCTGCGCGAACGCTCCGGAATGACGGTGCGCAAGATCAGCATGCGCGATTTTGACGCCGAAATCCAGCGGGTGATCAAGGTTTACAACCAGGCGTGGGAGAACAACTGGGGATTCGTGCCGCTCAATAATGATGAGTTCACGCACATCGCCAAAGATATGAAAATGATCCTTGATCCCGATCTGGCGCTCTTCGGGGAGATCGATGGCGAACCGGCCGGGTTTGCGCTGGCACTGCCTGATGTCAACCAGGTGTTTCGCAAGATGAATGGAAGATTGCTGCCGATCGGCATCTTCAAGCTGCTCTGGAATATGAAAATCAGGAAGAACATCAACCAGGCGCGCGTGATCACGCTGGGTGTGATCAAGAAGTATCAAAAGCGGGGGTTGGACAGCATCTTCTACTACGACCTGCTCAACAACGGTGTCGCCAACGGCTACAATCGTGGCGAATTAAGCTGGGTCCTTGAGGACAACGACATGATGCGCCGCCCGATCGAGGGGATCGGTGGCAAAGTGTACAAAACCTACCGCATCTACCAGACACCGCTGATGCGGGAGTAGGGGGGCGGAGAAATCTTCTTGACAGAGGACTTGAGTAGAATAACTTGCACACCCAAAGGTATCGAAGACGGCCGCACCACACTACAGACTTAGTAAAGGGACTCTTTGTTGAAGTTGTAGTCGGCGCTCTTGGAGAAACTTCGGCGATATGAGACCAGTCATGCGATGGGCAGGCAGCAAGAGACAACTACTCCCCACTCTCAGGCAGTATTGGAGTTCGGGCTTCAGGCGATATATTGAGCCGTTCTGTGGATCTGCATGTTTGTTCTTTGATCTCGAACCTCAAGATGCAATTCTCGGCGACCTTAATGGGGAGCTCGTCCACACGCTTAGGATGCTGCAGATAGACGTGGGTCGAGTCATAAGTGCCATAGAATTGATTGACCGGGGTCCGCGAGATTACTACAAGATTCGTGCCTTGAATCCTCTTACATTGACTGAAGCTGACAGAGCGGCGAGATTCCTCTACCTAAATTTCTACTGCTTCAATGGCTTATACCGAACCAATAGGGACGGGACATTCAACGTCCCTTGTGGCAGATCGAAGAACAAGAAGAAGATAGATGTAGACGCCCTACTTGACGCATCGGAACGTCTGGCTAAGGCTATGTTGATAGAGGCTGACTTTGAGTATACGATCCAGTATGCAGAGAAGGGCGACTTCGTATACTTAGATCCGCCGTATTTCGTGGAAAAGCGAAGAGTGTTTCGGGAGTACTCCGGGAGAGAGTTTGGCAAGACTGATCTGGGCAGATTAGCAAGTAGCCTATATGAGCTTGATAAACGCGGAGTGACGTTCGTACTCTCCTATCTATACGAAAGGGAGTTAATTGAGACATTCTCACGATGGAGGATAGCGCGCGTGCGAACTCGGCGGAATATCGCAGGATTCGCATCTTCGAGAAGGGGTTCTTATGAAGTACTCATTTCAAACCTCAAGGGTTGAGGTGTAAGAATGCTAATTGATGCAGCCAATTCGACATTAGAGCAGATACCTACAAACCAAATTCAGCGAAACCCAGAGAATCCCCGCCTAATCTTCAGGCCTGAAGAACTGGATGAGTTGTTAGAGAGTATTAGGCGCTACGGGGTACAGGTGCCCATTTCTGTCTACAGGGAGGGCAAAAAATACGTTCTGATAGATGGCGAACGACGCTGGACTTGCTCGCGAAAGCTCGGCAAGGCAACGATCCCTGCTCTGGTTCAATCCAAGCCTGATGCGCTCACCAACTTGCTGCTTATGTTCAATATTCATGCACTCAGAGAGCAATGGGATCTCCTTACCATTGCTTTGAAGTTACCTAGAATTGTTGAGCTGCTTAGGGAAAGGCTGGGGCAAGATCCAAACGAAAGGGAACTGGCCAATGAAACGGGCTTGTCACGAGGTGTGATAAGGCGCTGCAAACTGCTCATGGCTCTGCCGCAGCAGTATAAGGACACAATACTCAAGGAGCTGAATAAACCCAAGCCGCAGCAGAAATTAACTGAAGATTTCTTCATCGAAATGGAGCGAGCTCTTAAGACAGTCGAGCGTGCAATGCCAAATCTGATCAATCGCAAGGACAAGATACGGCAGGTGCTCATCGACAAGTATAAGCGGGGAGTGATTAAGAGCAGAATACAGTTTCGGCAGGTTGCGAGAATCGCGAGGGCGAAGAGAGTTGAAGCTGACGCTACCAAGGCAGAAACCGTCCTCGACAAACTTTTTACAAGTAACAACTACACAGTGGAGCAGGCCTATGAGGACTCAGTTTCAGAGGCCTACCTTGAGCGTGATGTTCAAACTAAAATCGACTCCCTCTTGGAACAGTTGGAAGACATAGAATCCCGTCTTATAGATGATGACCTCAAACGTAGGCTAACGAAACTTTGGAATGCAATCGGTCGCCTCTTGGATGAAGTGCAATGAAGTTCCAAATACTAGACAAACGACTTCATGAGATGGGAGATTACGTAGCCAAGTTTCTAGACAAGAAATGGGGCATTTCGAAGCTGCGCCCAGAAACACACATTCCTGAAGTTGACTTCACTTTCGCTATTACAGGAACAGACCAGTATTTCTACGCCTATTGGATCATGATCGAAGAGGTTGTCTATCCACGTGTCACAGACCCAATAGTCATAAAGGGTATTACCGACCATATCCCGGCTAAACTCTATATTGCGATTCCAGAAGGTCTGAAGTATTCACAATACAAGGAAGACCTTCGCGCGGCGAAGGAGCGAGGGGTTGGGATTCTCGAGGTATCGGAGAGAGGCAAGGTGTTTGTTTCTCAACTAGCGCTTCCCTTATCACTCCTTGCTCTCAGAACGCCAGAATTTGACAAATTTCCCAAGCGGTACAGGACTGAGTTGTCGGAAGCAGTTTCTACATTTCAAAATGGCGATCCATCAAAAGGATGCTCTAAGGTGTATGATCTTATTGAGGACCTATGCAGGCGGATCTACACGAAATGCGACAAGCTCGGATTTCTTAATGCGGGGAAAACGAGTCTGAACATTCACAAAGCCTCTTGGGATTCTGTTGTCGATTTCTTGCGTAGCCATATGGACACAACTAAGTCAAAGTGTCCTCTCATGACAAAGCAATTGCTTAACAGGATTTCTGGTTTGACACCACACCGAAACGACTCAGGGCACAAGATAGATTCGCGCTCCCACCTCGTCGCTCGAGAGAAACAGCTAAGAACACGATTCGAAGCAGCGTGTGATACACTTTATGACTTGGTAGCTGCCTCTCGCCCCCTGAAGGGAATTCACAAGTAGTGGTGCAAGACATAAAGTGCGTAGGAGCTGCCCCCTCAAGCCACCTGTTAGGTGGGGTACCATTTACATCCGCTGCGCGGTAACAAAATCCCCTCTTGAGAGGGGTGGACTCAATTCGAGCTCTGCGAGAATTGAGGACGGGGTGTGTATCTTCGGGCGCAACCAACCTACCCCGCAGCATGCTGTGGAGTGCAATACCGATGAATAGATGCCCGGCTACAGTTGCAACTAGGCCGGTCTTTCTACTTCGCCCTTGGTGATGTCGCGGTCCAACTCGGCACGAACGGCGGCAGCGATGACGCTCTTGGTGACCGGCTTCTTCACGAATGCCCCCACGCCCATCTTGAGCGCGTCCGTGACTCGATCGCTCTCGGCGAATCCGGAGACAATGATTGCCTTCTGAGTAGGGGAGAATTCCGCGATCCTGCGATAAGTTTCGGTGCCGTCGATTCCATCCGGCATGACCATATCAAGGATAACAAGATCCCTGGGATGGTCCCTGAGCAACTCGACCGCATCCTCACCACACTCCACGCTCTCGACATTGTAGCCGAGCTTACGTAGGAGTCGCGTCGCCACTTCACGCTGGACTTTGTCATCATCCACGATCAGGATCGTCTCGCAACCATCGGGTGATTTGTCATCCTCCTTGCGCTCTTTTGGGGCGCCCGTGATAGGGAGGTAGACGTAGAATGCGGTGCCCTTGCCAAGTTCCGATTTCAGATCAATGAAACCTCCATGATCTTCAATGACCGCCTGAACGATGCTCATCCCCAGACCCGAACCGCGCTTCTTATCGGCAGTCTTTGTCGTAAAGAACGGGTCGAAGATTTGTCGCGTAAACTCCTCGGGGATTCCCGAACCGGTATCTTCTACCGTGAGCCTGACGTATTCACCATCGGGGATTCTGCCGCTGAGTACCGAGGCGTCTCGCATGTAACAATTCTCGGTGCGAACCGATATCGTACCGGCGGTTTGCACGGCGTCTATGGCATTGTTGAGCAGGTTGTTGATCATTCTTCCGAGTTGGGCGCTGTTTCCGAGAACGAAGTTGAGATTGGTATAGAGGTCGGTTTCCACCTCCCGGTCAGCCAGGAGGGAATTCAGGTCCCCGAGTGCGCGATTGACGATATCGTTGAGGCAGAGAACATTCTTGGTGAAATGCCCCCTGCGTCCCATCGCGAGTAGATCCTGATTTATCTCGGAGATGCGTTCCGCCGCTACCTCGATCTGGTCCAGCAATTCAATTGCAGGATGATTCTCGGGCAGTTCCTCGCGAATCAGATCAGGGTAAGCCATCAGCGGTCCGAGCAGGTTGTTGAAATCGTGTGCTACCTGTCCGGCGACCGTCCCCGCCATTTCGAGGCGTTCGGCTCGTGATTGCTGATCCTGCAGTTTCTTGGTCTCGGTGATGTCGACGAGGGTTTCGACGAGGATCGTTTCGCCGCCAAGCTCCGATTCAATGGCGGTTCTCAGCACCACGATCTCTTCTCCATTGCCGCGATGGAGAATTCGCTCGCCATTGTCAAATGCACGGTACTGCCCCGAAATCGGACAGGAATCTTTCTGGTAGGAACACAAGTAGTCACAACATTGCCTGCCGCGTAGTTCCTCCGTGTTCGATTTTCCGGCAATCCGGCAAGCCTCCCGGTTGGCCCAGCGAATCGTTCGGTCTGTGCCGATTATCGCCACACCAAGCGGAAACTTCTCAAGTATCACTCGCAATCTCTCTTCATTTTCCTGCAGGGCCTTCTCGGCAGTCTTGCGAGTGGTGATATCCTGATTGACTCCATAGGTCCGCACCGTGCGACCTTCGCTATCCTTGTTGATGAAGAAGCGCACCGTGACATACCCGATCTCCCCATCAGCGAACAAAACACGGTGTTCGATTTGGCGACTATAGTTGGGATCATCCGATTCGATCGCCGCACGCACTTCGTTTGCGACCAGGTCGATATCATCTGGATGGCAGAAGCGCTTGGCATACTCCGCCGAGGACATATTGTACGATCCGATTTCATCGATCGAGGTGCGAAATATCCGGTAGAAATTGTCATTGAAGGTGAATGTATCGCTCGCGACGTCGTACTCCCAGTGGCCGGCGCGAGCCATTTTCATTGCTACGGATATCTTCTCCTGACTCGTCCGCAGTTCTTCCTTTGAATTCCTGAGGGATATCTCCCGAAGTCCGTCTTCAGCCATCATAACCACGAGTTCGCTCAGGAAATTGAGCGCCTCGCGAAATTCCGGATCGACCACGCCTCCACCACTGCTCGATCCCGATCTAGTGGCATCGCTTCCTGAAGCCGCTGGCTTTGTGTGATTCCTAACGCCGGCAGAGAGATCGATTTGCGGTTTGATGCGCCCGGCGATTACACTTGCGACAAGAGTTCCGCGGACGATAATCGGGGCCGCCCCGACCATTATCCCCGCCCTGCATTGCTGTATGGTGGTCTGCCGAGTTTCTTCCAGGGATGCAATAAGCTCCGCAACTACATCGTTGCAGTGACCCAGTGGAAGAGACTGGTCAGGTTGGAGCATGGAGCAAACGTTTTGTCGGCCGGCGATCAGTTGTTCGCCGTGTGGGTTGGTGACGATTCCTGCTACAATTCCGGTGGAGCGATTGAATTTCTCGAGCATCCTCCACAACCGGTCAATGTCAACAAGATCGCGAAATAGATACTCGCCATTTATCAGGCGGGCAGATTCCGGTTGCATATGACCTCTTCGGTTATCCCCTTATAGAACTTCTCGCCGCTGGTCAGCATTCACACAGGCGGGCCCTGCTCCGGAGAGACGACACGCGGAGCGCAGTACCGCCAACTAATTCTATCGGCATTTTCCATAGAAAAACGAGCAGGATGGCGGCGGGAGAACGCCTTCAGAAACAGGTTTTCAGGCGGATCTGGAGGAAATCTCGAGCAGTTTCGTCATGGTATTGTAATTGCGGGTGGTCGCGCTGGTTTTCAGCCTGCGCTCGTAGAAGTTGTTATTGAACTTCGAGTCGCTCATTCTGGTGGCATAGAGGGTATAGACAACATCCCCCACAATCTCAACCCGGTCAGGTCCGAAATCGAGCGTAAGAAATTCCCGCAACAGGGCTGCATTCGGTTTTGCAGCCAACAGTGTAAAATAGAGGCGGGAAGTGTCTTCCTGCGGCAGCGGGTTTTTGCTGAGGAGACTGCGAACCTGTGCCGGTGTTTTTGCGATAATCGCCAGGTCGCCGCCGAAACTCTCGAGGATAACATCGTGCACGAGACGCTCAATATCGGCGGCGCTGTGGTCGGAAGCGGCAATAACATTGCCGCTCTGGATATATGTGCGTACATCCGCTAAGCCCGCCGCGCTGAGTTCATTCCGCAACAGCGCCATCGGTACCTTGTTCTTACCGGTCGGCATTACGCCGCGGATGAAGATGAGGTAGGTTTGCATCGCAAGTTTTTGTATTGCGGGTGAGGGCAGGCATCATCAAGCCCATTCATTCGACGGCCACCCGTTACCGTGTTGCACCGCTGCGATTTGGTTTCCTCGACGCAAGCCGTTGGCCGCTACTCAATCTGTTTCAGCAGTTCCTCCACTGCACGTTCAAGCTGCGGGTCGCGACCATTCATGTAGTCATTTGGCAAACGATCCACGAACAGGTCCGGCTGACGGGGATAAATGTCGGTATCTTCCATGTCGACCGTGTAGGCTCCCCAGGAGGGTCGACGGATACGGGAGCCATCCAGCAATTCATACGCCGAGGTACCGATCACTCCACCACCGGTGGGCGTTCCGATGATCGGGCCCAGTTTCAACTGGCGAAATCCTTCCGCGAAGATCTCGGAGTTTGAGCCGGAATAGCCGTTGATCAGCAATGCCATTGGTTCTTCCCACGCCTTCGCGCGATGTTTGTTCTCGGAGGTTGGCGGAAAATCGCGGAAGGTGCGCATAGCATACGGTTGGCGTTCAAGCATTCCGAGCAGGTGAACGGCAATCCACCCTCCGCCATTCTCACGCACATCCACCAGCAGTGCGTCCTTCCCCTCTGCCAGAGAGACAAGTTCTTCTTCGAAGCGGTCGAGAGCAGTCTGATTCATCGCGCGTATATGGAGATAAGCGATCCTGCCATTCGAGAGGGAATCAACGACTCGCCGGTTATTCTCTACCCAATCCTCATATTTCAGCAGGGTCCAGCTATTGTGATTGACGGGCTTAACGGCGAGCGCGGCACCGACGCCCGCCGGCGAATTGCTGACATTCACCATTACTCTGTCACCGATTGTTCCCGCCAGGAGGCTCGCCAGATTGACGCTGCCGTTTAGCTCGACACCATTGATGGCGGTGATATACTGGTCGGCCTTGATGCCGGCTCTGGCTGCGGGTGAGCCAGGCAGTACCCTGGCAATTTTGAATTGGCCGTCACGCTCAAGTACCTGCTGGTCGAATTCAATCCCGAGGCGACCGGTCTGGTCATCACCGCCGGTCCCCGGCGCTTGATCGTAGTAGTGTAGGTGTGAGCCGCGCAGTTCACCCATCATCTCCATCATCACGTCGCTGAATTCCAACTCAGTACGAACCTGATCGAGCAGGGGTGCATACTTATCGCGGGCTGCTTGCCAGTTTGTACCGCGGAAGGTCGGGTCGTAGAAGTATTCCGATAGCATCCGCCAACCCTCATAGAACTTCTGCTTGTTCAGTGAAACGCGATCAACCAGCATCTCTGCATCGAATGAGAGTTTCTCGCTCTTACCGTTTTCGATTTTGAGCTTTCTGATCGCTCCACTCTCAAGATAGTAGAGCCACTTGGAATCGGAGCTTACCTGGAGATAGTCTTTCCCCTTCTCGCTGTGGGTCAACTGCTCGAGGTCTTTCTTCTCCTCAGCATCGATCGACCAAATCTCAGGCTTACCCAGCAGCGGCGAGACAAAGAGATATTTACTGCCATCCGGGGTAAGTACCGGGTAGTAGTTCGCGGCGTCTATTGAAAATGCCTTTTTGCGACGCTCGGCGATACGGAATGTATCGATACGCACCGGCGCGGGTTTGTCTGCCTCATCGGTTTCCTTTGCCTTCTTCTTCTCCTTATCATCCTTCTTCGCTTGCAGGAAAAGGCTATCGATCTCAGCCTCATCGAACTCAATCGGCTCAGGAATGAGATCGACCTCGTATGTCTGCTGAGTCCAGCGTGTCCATGAGCTGAAGTAGAGCTTCTTGCCATCTGCCGAGAAGTGTGGATTGCCGTTCCAGTTGATGAACTGGGAGACATTCTCGATTTTGCCGTTCAGATCGACCGCGAAGATATCGATGTCGTGCGACGGGTTCGTCATCATGAAAGCCAGGTAGCGCGAATCAGGGGACCAGTCATAGGGATCAGACGAGTCGAGACCGAAGTCGGCGAAATTTCCTGTTGCCCAGATTGTCTCCGTACCTGAGTTCAAGTCGCGCCGGATGATCTCACCGACACCACGAAAATACGCCAGGTACTTTCCATCTGGTGAGGGTAATGGCTTGCGCTCAGACTCCGGTGTGTCGGTCAGCTGCGTTTCAGAGTTGGTGGTGAAGTCGTACTTGAAGATATCGTAGTTGCCGTTGCGCTCCGACGAGTAGTAGATCGCTTTCGAGTCCGGCGCCCATTCGGGGAAGACCTCGCGTGCCTGTGTGGTGGTAACGCGACGCGCGGTGGAGGGTTCATCACTCGCCAGGACGTAGATATCACCTTGCATCACCGCCGCGATTTTCTTGTCATCGGGAGAGAGCGAGAACCACTGCACTTCGGATCCAAGCGATTTGCGTTCGACGCTGTTACCCTTCTCGTCGGTGGTTATCGAAATCTTGACAGCTTGCGGCTGAGCGCCCGGGACGGACGGGTCAAGCGTCCAGATCTTGAATCCCTGCTCAAAGACCAGTATCGAGCCGTCGGGATTTGAGTTCAGCCATTGCACGCCGTCATCGGCGAAGTTCGTCAGTTTCACCGATTCGCCACCCTGCAACCCAACTCTATGTACCTGCGCCCAGGTATCATCATGATTGGCGACGAAGTAAACTTCGTCGGCCGTCTCATTGATGATAGGCCAGATTTCGTGGGTGGGCTCATCGGTAAGTCGCAGCGCGTCGAAATCTCGCTTTGATCTATCCCACACGAAGACGTCGCTGTTTCCACCAGTTCTCAGATCACGCCGCCACCAGCGTACAAAACCTGAACCGGTAATGAATGTCATGTAACGACCGCTCGCAGAGAGCTTGGCGCCAAACTCACGCTCATAGTAGTCACCGGTGAGTTTGACCGGTGTGCCGCCAGCTGCTGCCACCTTGAACACATCTCCGCGACTTTCGCGGGTCGACATGAAGAGCACCGAATCGCTGCCCGGAGTCCAGCAGGATGCGTAGTCATCCTCGGTGTCAAATGTAAGTCTGGTCGGCGTGCCACCGGCGACCGGGATCGTATAGATATCGTAATTGTTAAACCGTCTTGAACTGAACGCTATCCGAGTGCCATCGGGAGAGAACTGGGGCATGATATCCTCGGCTTCATGCACGGTCAGTCGTTTCGCTTCACCTCCAGAGGCCGGGACCAGCCAGAGGTCGCCGCGGAATGAAAAGGCTATCGTCTTTCCGTCGGGAGAAAGAGCCGGATAGCGGGCATACTTCACATCCAGAGCAAAGAGGGGGGCGGAGCCAGGTAGTGAGTAGAAAATCAGCAGTGCCACCAGAGCTGCAAGCGCTCCGGGGATTGACACGCGGTTTTTTTCTTCTCTGGGGTTGTGACCTATCTGCATCGCGTTTGTCTCCCTCGATCGAAGTTGTCTGACTAACGGCTTCCAAGAGCTTCAATGTGTCTGCTCAAAGTACTCTTTGAACCAGTTTCGATCAAGCCGTTTGCAGGGGCTGCTTCCTCGCACCGATCTCTACAAAGGAGATGGCATAAGAAAAAGCCCGGCTCTCCAAAAAGAACCGGGCTGGAATTTCGAAACTATGATAGCGTATGCGACTAGTTCACCAGGGCGCGCAGGCTGATCAGGAAGAAGTTGCGCTCGCGCTCGTTGACGAAACTGTTATCGATGATCACATTCTCGGTGTCGCGACGCACTGAGAGAGCGAGCTCGTAACCGTCAACCGGCTCGTACGAAGCGCCGGCGATCAGATAGCGGGCATCATCTTCGTCCGCCTGCAGACCTTCAGCGTTGCGGTTGCGATCGATCCACTCATATTTGCCGAATACCTTCACTCTGGCGAGCCAGGTATCCGAGGTGGCGATGTTGACTTTTCCGAATACGGAATAACCGTAGGCTTCCTGAACAAACTCATCGCTGGTGTCGTTGGTCCAGTCGTTGTCATCCTGAGTCATGAAGACTTCGACGAAGGCGCGCACCCAGCTGCGATACTGGAAGATCGCGGCACCGTTCATGCGGGTCTTCTTGGTGTTCTCCGAGAAGCTGAGCATGCCGCTGCCGTCGCTGATGTTAGGCCAGCCATAGTAGTACTGACCGAGGATCGCGACCTCTGAGAAGTCGGGGCTCTTATGGAACGGACGAATCTCAGCGGTGAACGCGAAGTCTTTGTACTTGTTAAGCTCACGATCGGTGTAGGATGCGCCGTTGAGTACCTGGAGGACAAGACGACCCCAATCGCCGGGACACATGCCGATGAAGCTGATACCGAGATCGGCTTCAGGAATGTAACCAAGCTTGTGCAGTGAAACCTCGTCGACGTAGCGGTATCCCCAGACTTCCTCTACACGCATGATGTAGTAGTTATCCACCATACCCGCCTGGAGGTTGATATGGCTGATCAGATCGTTAACCTGCAGGTAAGCGTGACGGAGGCGCATGGTCCAGCCGGTGCTGTTCAGTTCATTGGCACCGTTCTCATCCGACTCGATTGTCAGATGCGCTTCATAGCGATCGTTGAAGGAGTGGTTGACCCACAACCAGCCGCGCTTAATAGTGAATTCGTGGAAATTCTTTCCCCACCCCTGGTCGTTCAGATGTAACATGTGCTCGGCATGAATCTCAGCTCCGACTGTTGTCTCGCCGTCGGCAAATGCCGCTAACGGAGTGATTACAAGAATGGCACTTACTGTGAGCAGCAGGATGCAGATCCTTTTCATAGCTTCTCCTTGATTCACAAAAACTCCCATTATCCCAACGAAGCGATCCCTATAATAGATCATGAATTGGCTAACCGTCTCATTTTCGGCATTGCCGCAATCCTATGCCTGAAAACTGAAGCGCAACTTTAATACAATCGCTGATCTATGTCAACAGTTATTTTCTCCGCAAACTACCCGAAAAGAACGTTTCGCGCGCAGCGGACGATCAGTCGATCTCCATAGAGCGCAACAGCTTGCCAGCGACGCTACAGAGCCAAAGATAGACTATTTAGTAGCCATTAGCTGCTCCGCCACCACCCCCGCCAGGTAACGTGCAATCAGGTCATGACCAAGCTTTGAGGGGTGACAATGATCCACAAAAAACGTGGCTTCCACTCGTCCCCGCAGCAGTGATTCGACATCCGCCAAAGCCAGCGAGCGCGTTTCTGAGAATGACCGGTAAAGGTCGTTGTACCCCGACTTGATCCTGAGCGAGTAGTCGTCAAGTTCTCTGGCGGAGTCGAGATAGAGCTCGGCCTGTTCACGATCACGGCGGTAGTTCACCACTCCACGATTGTAGAAGGGAACCGGGTTGGTCGGGGAGATCGCTGTTGCCAGCGCGAGCAGTGAGTCGGGAAACTCGCCGGCGTACCAGAGTGCGACGGCTAAGTTGTTCAGCAAACGGGGATCACCGGGCGACTGCTGCAACTGATCCTGATATAGCTTCGCCACGCGCGCGGGATCACCCAGGTCGCGGTATGCCGTCTGATAGACTCGTCTGGTCCATTCATCGCTCTGACCCGGCAACAACAATGTATCGAGGCAGAGCGCCCATGACGCTTCCAGGTCCTGCTGCATCTCAGCGGCCATCACCAGTCGTCCTGACTGGTCGCGTCCGCCGGCGAATATCTTAAACTGTATTCCCGGCGGCCAGAGGTCCGGGGTGGCGACTGTGCAGATCAGCAGTCGGACGCCGTTACCGGAACACCAATCCGAGATGTAGTCCAGATTTTGCGCCGCCTGCTCAAGCGGCACTCTCGCGGTCAGGTCGGCATCCTCACTCTGCGCAACCGGCTTGAGCTTGAGCACGACATCCTTCAAGAGTTGATAGAGGTAAGAGTAAGCCAACGCCCGGTTCAGCCAGCCTGAGCGGCTGGTTTGAGTGTAGAGTTCACTGTCGGTCAGATAGCCGTTGATCGAGGGATCGTTATTACCGAAGTAGGTGATCACGAGGTCGGGGTGGAGTTGCTCGCCTTTCAATTCAAGCAGTTTGCGGCACTGCCAGCTTGAATAGCCGGCCACCGAGGCATTGATCACGGTGATCCGGCGTTCAGGGTGTTGTGCCTGCAGTAGACCCTCCAGCTGACGCACGAATGATTGGTTTGCATCAGGAAGTCCGAGGCCAAATGGAGTTGAGTCTCCGAGAAAGAGAATTCTGTATTCATTGGCTTGCTTCGGTGCGATTTCAGGACCGACGAAGCCATCGGAGTCAACACTGACAAAGCTGCTTTGGTAGTTCGGCTTCAGCCGCCAGAAGAGCTGCGGATCGGGCTCATGCATTCCCATGAAGGAATCGAACAGGTGCATCTGCCACAGTTTGTATTCGTAGGTCAGATCCTGCCGCTGCGACAGGTATCCCGCCGAAATCGTGACGACAGCACGCAGGAGTAACTCGACAATCAGAAACAGCAGGAGGATTGCAGCAAACGAAAATAGCAGCGTGCGGCTGCGTGAACGTGAGGAAGTCATCTTGGAATTTATGAATGCGAATCAGTAGTTATCGGTCAAGCTTATTTCGCCCGAGCCGATCGTCATCGTTTCGCCGTTGAGGTCGACGACAAGTTGTCCGGTTTCGTCGATGTCCCTCGCCGTAGCCTTGACTTGCCTGCCGAGGTGCGAGAAGGTGATCTGCTTACCGAGGATCGATGAGTAACTGCGAATCGTCTTGATCTGTCCACCGATGCCCGCTTCGCAGAACTTGTGGTAGCGCGTCTCGAAGTTGGTCAATACCCCGCGCACCAGTTCAACGCGATTGATTTCCTTGCCGGCAGCGAGGCGGACGGAGGTGGCGCGGTCGCGGAGTTCCGGCGGAAAATCATCCTCTGTCATATTGATGTTGATGCCGATTCCCGCCACCACATGGCGCACTCGATCCAGTTCGGCCGCCAGTTCAGTCAGGACCCCGGCCACTTTCTTGCCGTTGATCAAAACGTCATTTGGCCACTTGATCGCGGATTTGACCTTATAGAGTTTCTTGAGTGTTTCCGCCACGCTGACCGCAGCGATCAGTGAGATGCCGGGTGCGTACGCCGGCGCGATCTCCGGACGCAGGATTACCGACATATAGGCGCCTGTACGCGCCGGGGAGTGCCAGCTCCTGCCGAGCCGTCCTTTACCCGCGGTTTGTCTGTCGGCGATGATCACGGTCCCTTCCGCTTCGCCGCGTTCGGCGTATTTGTGCGCGAGATTGTTGGTCGAGCCCACCCGGTCAAAGCTGTAGATATCGAACCCGAACGACTCCGTGTCGCGACCGAAGCTGATTTCGTGTGGAAAGAGAATGTCGGGCGACTTTACGTACTTTACCCGCCCCTTATCTTTGTGCGCGAACTCATAGCCCCAGTTCTCGAGTTCGTTCAACGCAGCTTTCACCTGGCTCTTTGACAACTCCAGCTCCGAAGCCAGAGTGGCGATCTCGACAAATGAGCCCGACTCCTTCAACTCATCAAGGACATCAATCTGGGTTTGCGTGATATCTTTAGCCATGACTGGGGGGCACCGGCTGATCGAGGCTTTCTAAAGCGGGGAGATTGTCATAGACAGGTCAAGTGCCGGCGCAGAATGAGTAATCGATCCCACCGAGATATAATCAACCCCGGTCTCGGCGTAGGCACGAACCGTATCGAGAGTCATATTGCCCGAAGCTTCAATCTCAAGCTCGGGATTGATCGCTCGGATCTCTTTGACCGCCGCAGCCGCCTCGGCGACTGTGAAGTTGTCCAGCATTATCCTGTCGATCTTGAGCCGGGCCGCCTGTCTGACCTCCTCGAGGTTGCGAGTCTCGACCTCAATCGCGAGATTGAGTATGGCGGTTGTGGCATTATAATCTATGGCTGCCGCAACAGCCTTCTCGATCGAACCCGCCGCCGCGATATGGTTTTCCTTGATCAGGATCATATCGTACAATCCGATGCGATGATTGTCTCCTCCGCCCGCAGCGACGGCACGCTTCTCGAGCAACCTCAATCCGGGAGTGGTCTTGCGGGTATCGAGAATCCGGCAGTCAGTGCCTTCGAGCTTCTCCACGAATTTCGAAGTTGCGGTTGCGATGCCCGAGAGTCGCATCAGGAAATTGAGCGCCGTGCGCTCGCCTGAGAGCAACGCTCGCAATCGACCGTTGAGCCTGATGATTTCATCCCCCGGATTTACCCGGGTCCCTTCGACGACATGGTGTAGCAGTTCGGTCCCGGGGTCAAGATTGTAGAAAACCACCGCAGCGATATCGAGCCCCGAGATCACGCCAGCTGCTTTGGCGGTGATGACACCGGCTCCGGCGGCATACTCGTCGATTATGCTGTTGGTTGTGACATCGCCGTCGTCAAGGTCTTCCCTGAGCGCCTGTTCGACGATCGCGATCAATTGTTCGTTAGTCAGCTCCATGCGTGGGGGCAGGGTATCGATTTGAAGGATTAGTGTCAAGGTGTAAGATAGTCAGCCGGTGGAACGCCCGATTGCATCGCTCCTCCTGCCGGTCAGCTCAGGGGCGATGGCCCGATCAATTGCTCCTGCTGCCCGCGCTTCCCTTTCCGGTTGCTTAATCATTTGCGGCTGACTACTATGACGGCCTATGAATAGTGGTCGAAAGCTGCAAGCCCTCAGCTGGGTTGAAATCGATGCGGCCGCATTGAGGCACAACATCAAAGCACTGCAGGCCAATCTCGCCGCCGGCTGCGGTCTGGTGCCGGTGGTGAAAGCGAATGCCTATGGCCATGGTTACCGGGAAATTGCAACACTGCTCGATGAGTATGGCTTCCGCTATCTCGCCGTACACAACCTCGCCGAGGCATTTATCCTGCATGACGCGGGAATCAAGACTGCCCCATTAATCCTTGGCTACGTACCGCTAGCAGACCTGAAAGAGACCGTGGCCGCCGGATTCGACCTGGTCGTCTACAATGCCGCGACATTGAAACAACTTCTGGAGGTCGCCACCGAAGCCAGACCCGCGCGCTGCCACCTGAAGCTGGAGACCGGCACCAATCGCCAGGGCGTCACCCGGGAACAGCTCCCCGCGGTCATCGAGTTGTTCACGTCGAGCAAGCGGCTGAGTCTGGTGGGACTGTCATCACACTTCGCCAACATCGAAGATACAACCGATCATTCCTACGCCGAGATGCAGCACAGGCGCTTCGTTGAAATGCGCGCTCAACTGGAATCGGTCGGGCTGGTGCCTCAATACACCCATATGGCCTCTTCCGCGGCGACGCTCCTGTTTCCGCATACTCACTTTGACCTGGCTCGTGCGGGGATAGCCCTCTATGGGCTCTGGCCATCGAAAGAGACTTATGTTTCCTACCGGCAGAAGGGTGGAGATAATCACTTGCTCGAACCGGTCTTGAGTTGGAAAACTATCGTTTCACAGATTAAAGATATCCGCAAGGGCGAGTATGTCGGCTATGGAACGACTTATCGCGCAACCGCCGATTCGAGAATCGCCATCATACCGATCGGCTACTTCGACGGCTACGACCGACAGATTTCGAACCAAGGTCATGTCTTGATCAACGGGATGCGGGCGCCTGTACGTGGAAGGATTTGCATGGATATCTTTATGGTGGATATTACCGACATTCCCGACGTTGGCCTCGAAGCGGAGGTGGTGCTAATCGGGAAATCTGGTGAGGAGCGACTTCGCGCCGAGGACCTGGCGATGTGGGCACAGACGATCAACTACGAAATCGTCGCGCGGATCGGATCTCACCTGGAACGAAAAGTCATAAACGCGAGCAACTAGCAAGGATTGGATGCGATGCCTTATTTGGAGCAGGAAGAGCGGAAAATATATTACGAAAAGCTGGGGCAGGGTGATCTGGTCATCCTGATACACGGGTTGGCGCTGTGTTCGAAATCATGGCTTGATTTGCCGGAAAAGCTGGCGCGCAAATACACGGTAGTCACCTATGACCTGCGCGGTCATGGCAACAGTTTTGCGCCCGACACCGGGTACTCATTCCGCGATCACGTCAATGACCTGAAAGCGTTGATCACGGAACTCGACCACAAACGTCTTCACTTAGTTGCCCACTCGCTCGGAGGCGCCATTGCCGTCAAGTACGCGCTTGATCAACCCGATGTGGTGAAGTCGCTGGTTCTGGCGGCACCCCACGTTGTCGGCTATCGTGACTATCATGACTGGCCTAATGTTTACCGCACGGCGCGCAATATCGATATCGATCAAGCCAGAATTCAGTGGGAGACCTTCCGCCTCTTCAGTCGTGTTGACCGGGAATCGCCGGAGTGGAAAGTCTTCACGGCTTGTCTGAAAGCATTTTCCGGCAAACCCTGGACCGACCCCGAAGCGATGAAATACATGGATGAGAGCGATATGAAGTTGCTTGATAACCTGACGATGCGCACGCTGGTGTTGTGTGGTCGTGAAGACGAGGACTTCCTGCCGCTTGCCAAGCTGATCAACGCGCGCCTGACCAATGGGTCATCGTTTGAGATTCCCGATTGCGGTCACATGATTCACTATGAGAAGCCGGATGTGTTCAAGCGCGAGGTCGGGGCGTTCCTGCAGGTCGATCTGGCCTAGATTCAGCTCGCGGATTCATCACTCTTGCGAGTTGTTGAACAATCCCTATACATTGCCTGGCAATGGCTGAACCGAAACGTGATTATGGTCGCCTGCGCGACTACCATACGGCTGAGCGCCGTCTTCGCTGGCTGCTCACGATTCTGCTGCTGACGATCGGCGTCAGTACGCTGGGTTACCGGGTCCTTGAGGGTGGCACAATTGTAGATGCCCTCTACATGACCGTCATCACGATCGCTACCGTCGGATTCCGTGAAGTCTATCCGCTCTCCGAGGGCGGCAAGATATTCACAATCTTCGTAATCGTTTTCTCAACCGTAATATTGGCATATACTATCGGCACCCTGGGGCAATTGCTTGTCGAAGGACAGATCAGGGAGATATTGGGACGTCGCAAGATGGAAAAGAAAGTCAAGAAACTGCAGGACCATTTCATCATCGTCGGTTACGGACGCGTCGGACAGATGGTCTACTCGGAGATCTCGAAGTCGGGCGAACCGTGCGTCGTGATCGAGTCCGACCCGGAGATGATGGCGCTGCTTGAGCGTGATGGTGCACTCTATGTCGAGGGGAGCGCCATTGAAGATGAGGTACTGCTCGAGGCGGGAATCAAGGATGCCCGCACGCTGGTCGATACGATCCCCGATGAAGCGGACAGTGTCTTTATCGCACTCTCGGCGCGTCAGTTCAACAAGAACCTCTTCATAATCGCCCGCGCCGATACCAAGTCCGGCGAAAAGAAACTCTTGCGCGCCGGCGCTGACCGCGTGATTCTGCCATACGAAATCGGTGGCAAACGGATGGCGATGGCATCCCTGCGCCCAAATGTCGTGGATTTCATGACTCTCGAATCGCTCGGCGCGCACCTCGGTTTGAGTATCGAGGAGGTCGAGATCTTCCGCGAAGCCCAGGTCGAGGGAAAGACACTCAAAGAGGTGGACCTGCGGCACAAGTACGGGCTTACCGTAATCGGCATCAAGAAGCCGAGCGGCGATCTGCAGATGCATCCCCCGGCAGAAACCAAAATGGAAGAGGGGGATATCCTGGTTCTAATCGGGAAGACCGACGACCTGGAGAAGCTTTCGGAGCTGTGCAAGGTGCCGGGACAGTAGCACTAAGGCGTTTGCAGCGGATTACCCAACAACATTTCCACATATCCATGGCTGCGATTGACTCTGCTGCGCCGGGGGCGTAGATTGTTCCAATGGCCAAGGATTATGAGAAAATCTACAGCCGGTCGGAATTGTACTGGGGGGAACAACCCTCTGACCTGGTAAAACGGTTCGCGGAGCTGGCGCCTGAGGGGGTTGCGCTCGATCTGGGGATGGGTGAAGGCCGCGACCTGCTTTATCTCGCTTCCGAGGGATTCGAGGTAGTAGGCGTAGAATCGACCCGCGCAGGCGTCAACAAATGCGAACGCCTGGCCGCAGAGCGAAATCTGGGTGTGAAGACAGCGGTGGCGGATGCGCGGGAGTTCAGAATCGCGAAGAACAGGTATTCGATGATCATAGCGATGAACCTGTTTCAATTCATGCACAAGAAGGACGCCGCTGACATTTGCAGGCGCGCGGTTGCGGGCTTGAAACGAAAGGGGCTGTTTGTCGCGCAGACCTTTACGATCGATGATCCCTCCTACAAGCCGCGCAAACGCAAATCGGATGAGATAGCGCGGGGAGTCTTTCGGGATGGTTCCGGCAATATTTACTCGCTCTACGACTACGGCGAACTGCTCAAGCTGGGTTCACCTCTCCGCCCGATCCATTATGCGGAATATGATTATTACGACACGATGCACGGCGAGCCGCACTGGCACGGGGTGGCGGAACTGGTGGGGCGGAAGCTGTAAGAGGGATTGCGTGGTTTTCAACCAGCCCTCCGCTCAACTTTTCTATTGACACATCCGATAATCAGGAGTAGCTTGTTCAATGTAACATCGATGCAGACTTATGTTTAGCAACGGAAGGAGAGTTCTTAATGACAGCCATTGTAGGGAAAGAGAGGGGTGTAAAGGTATAACTACAGCTAAATGCCGGCTCGAGATGGTTTCTGTGATGATCTCATTATCCAGCGCTCGCGGCCGTCACATGTTTGGAACTTAACTTCCGCAGGCATTTAGGTGTCTGCGTTTTTTTGTTTACAGGAGAAAACTGACAATGTCAGGTGGTTTGTCTGATCGACAGAGAAAGCAGATTGAGCGATTTCTCGACTACGATTACGAAAAGGAAAAGCGGCGTCGCAAAGAGAGGCGCCAGGAGAAGGCTCAGCGCAGAAAGAAAGATCGTCATAAATCGAGGAAACAGGAGATAGATGAGTTGCTGGAACAGGGACTCGAAGACAGCCCTGATTTCGACACCTCAGACTTTTACTCCCGCGATTATGACGGGTAGGGTAATAAGGGGGCACGGCAAGGTTTTTATCGTACTGGCTGACGGGCGCGAGTATCCGTGCGAGGTGCTCGCGAAAGTCAAACATGAGATAACAAATCAAACCCCGGTCGCCGTCGGCGATCTCGTCGATTTCATCTACGAGGGCGACGGTCCGGGCGGAATCGAGCGGGTCCACCCGCGCTCATCCAAGTTCTCACGCCCTAAAGTTGGGAATGACGCACAGGCCTATGAGCAGATACTGGTCAGCAACGTCGACCAGATGGTGATCGTCTCTTCGGTGGCTCACCCCAAATTCAAACAACATTTGCTCGATCGCTTGATAGTGTCGGCCTACAAAGGCGGTCTTAAAGCCGCGGTTGTCCTGAACAAGACTGACCTCAAACACAAAGTGGATCTGGAGTATATCACTCGAATCTACGCCTCGATTGACGTTCCGCTAATTGTAGCTTCTGCCAACACCGGCGCGGGAATCGAGCAGCTCAGAGCAATCCTGGCGGATAAAGAGTCGATCTTCGTCGGACACTCAGGTGTGGGCAAGTCTTCCCTGCTCAACGCTGTTCAGCCGGGGCTCAAGCTCAGAACCGGCGATATTTCCGAGGCGACCGGCAAGGGGCGTCATACTACCACCACAATCGAATTGTATCCGCTGGAGCGTGGCGGCTTTGTAGTAGACACGCCGGGACTGAAGGTATTGGGGTTGTGGGATATCGAGCAAGTCGAACTGCAACAATACTTCCCGGAGTTTTTGCCGTATCTCGGAGAGTGCAAATTCAACAGCTGCTCCCACACGCATGAGCCGGAATGTGCTGTACAGCAAGCACTTGCAGATGGTATTATTTTTCCTGAGCGCTATGACAGCTATGTTCGGCTTTACGAGGCACTCGACTAGAATGTAAAGTGGGTCAACAAGTTATTACATCAAAGGGGGTTACTCGCTGGCGAAACTTTTCGAAAGTTTTTGTTGATCAAAAGCCTGCGTAATCTCAAACTTGACTCAGCCATAAGGCTAATGCTTTTGGACAATTGCGGAGGAAAGTGAGAGAGCAACTTGAACTAGCGGGCCGCCTCACAGCGAGTGTGGCGGGGTATGCGCCGTTAGCCCCCGAGGGGGTGGTGCATGACCGCGACAATTGGTCGGGAGACTCTCTCAAGGACAGCCCCCTGGAACACCGCGGTTCCATCAGGAACTCGGGCGCTCACGATTTTTCTACTTTTCCTTCGTCAAATCGAGGCTCATCACGTAGTATGGAAACGATTCGCATACAGACATTCGAATATAATCTTGAGAGTACTTCTCGTTACTTCGACGCCCAACGTGGCGTGGAAAGGAGCGGACTATCGGAACAAAGCACAGGCCTGACTACGAGTTGTCGGGGCCGATCAGGCGACCGGAGATCGGATCGCTCGCACGTTCTTCAGCAGTTGTTTCAATTCCGCAACTATTTCAGAAAAATCGCCGCAAGGTGTAAAAAACTGAAACAGTTTGCCGATAGTCCAATTGACGAATCAAAGTTTGAATCAGGGTTTGTATCTGAGTTTGTCCCCGGAGAGTACTTGAGAACAATCTCAGAATCTGTTTCAAGGTTTGTTTCAGGGTTTGTTTCGATGTTCCATTCGGGTCTCGAAAGGCAGCCCAAAAACACCTTGCAGGTCCATGATTCGACCAACAGGCAGAACGCGGTAAGTGGAAGTGAAACAAAGTTTTTTCTTGACACTATTGGTCAAAGAAATTACAATGACCGGAAATTTTCGGGGGATAATTCTGTTGCAACAACGAGCGCTAGGAGTTCTAGTGCAGTTAGTGCATTTTTTCACTTGCGCCCCGCAGGGCAAGTTGATGCAGAGTTATCGCCGTTCCGGTTTGAGAGTTTGGGCGGTGGGAGACGAGTCCCATGTGCCCATTATTTCGTACGGTTGAATAAGGCAGAAAGCCGTAGACGGAGACAGTCAGAATTATCAGCCAACATTAACGAGTTAAGAACTTGGAGTGTCTTAGCGGCATTTCTATAGTTCTTTTGCTTTTAGGGAAGAAAGCGGCAATACGATGATTTTGTTTAGAATGGAAGCTACTGGGAAGGGGGGCGGTTATTGATCAATTCATTAACGAAAATTAATAGAAATGAAGACATAAACTATGGACTTCTAAACCGAGGAGAATTCATGGAAGATCTTAACCTGCGTGGGAAAGATTGGAAAGGAGGGTATTGATCGTAATGCAAATCAATGCCGAAAAAGAAAGATCACTTAAGGAAAGACAACGAGTAACAAAGGATTGTCGAATGAACTCAATTCGAAATCTGTTTGTGCTGACAGTTGTGCTGACCTTGATGCTGTCGATGGTCGCCGTTTCCGCATTCGCTCAGTCGTTTGACATTGAGGATGCGGATCCAGTCGTCGCCGGCTCTGCCTCCACAAACGTTACTCTGCTTCGGGGTACGTTTGAGGGAATCGGTGCAGACGGTGACACGTTGGTGGCGATTCGACTGAAGAGCTGTATCGAGTCAGCTTTCGCTGTCAACCAACTCACCGTCGTCCACAAGAGAGGCGCGACATCGACCACAATCGCTACCCAGGCTATTACGGGTGCGTTTGCTGAGGATGTCGAACTCAACCTTACCGGGTTGACCCGCCCTGTGGAAGATGGTGACTCACTTATCTTCAGAGTGAATATCTGGACAGATTCCACTCTGGCTAATGCAGGCGACTATGACGGCACCGGATTGGAGCTTACAATCCTCCCTGATGGTGTTGATATCAGCAATAACGGCCTTGCCAGCCTTGCCAACACTCACAGTGATGGCACCGCCGGCACCGCCGGTTATGGTCACAATCCCGGCTGGGATCCGCTGGCCTGCACCGGAACCTACACCGGTAGCCTGGATCTCGATGGTCCGGACTTCACGACGAATTTCTTCACCCATGTTGACAGCACCAACTGCAATGCAAACACGGTGTTCAACATTGGTGATAAGATCATTCTTTACATTCCGTCGTTCAGTGAGCAGGTCGATTCGACCGACGTCACTGCCGACCTCTCAGCCTTCGGCTTGAGCGCCACTCACAACATTCCGTATGTGAGCGGCTTCGGTTGGCTTGACACGCTTCGCATCGACGCGGGTTCCCTTGATGTCGTGCCGCCGTTCGTGGTAACCGCCACCGCGGCTGATATCTATGGCAACACGACCACGAACACGGTCGCGTTTAACACGCAGTTCATTGACAACATCGCGCCCGAGATCGACTCGGTCAAGTTCCTGATCTACTCCAACAGCGTTGGACCGGAAGACGAAGCTGCCCTTACGGATCAGCTGGTTCTCTGGGTCTACACCGGTTCGAGCGGATTCTTTGAAGTTGACGAAGTCGTTGCCGACATTTCCCGTTTCGCCTCAGGTGAGTTCGCTGCCGAGCTTACCGACGTAACGACCGGTGCCGGCGTCTGGCGTTTGATCTTTGAACTTGAAGACGCGATGGCCAAGGATTTGGCTGAAGGCGCAGACTCCGCTAAGGTGGCGATCGTTACCGCCGTCGATAATGGCTGTAACGTCGCGGTCGACACCGTCGACTTCCTGCCGGCCCTCGACCTTGAGCCGCCGTTCTTCTCCGACACCGAGTACATCACGCTCGACGATGCCGACGAGTCTGGTTGTACTAACCTGGGTGACCAGGTTCGTGTCGAAGCCGACGTCTCTGGTAACGACGATGTCGCCGCCGTCTGGGGTGACCTCTTCCGCGCCGGTTTGGGCGGTGCCTCCAATGCTGCTTTCACCAACGAAGGTAGTGGCATCTGGGCTTACGAGATCACCATTGGTGATGCCGATGATCCGGCTCAGGATCCTCCGACGCTTCAGGCGAAGGACGCCAACAGTGATCCGGTCGACGCCGATTTTGACGTCTGGATTTACGTTGAAGACGATGCCGGTAACGTTGACAGTATTCTGACTTCAGACCTGCTCAACACCGCCGGAACCGCTTTTGTACCGCTGGACACCCGTCGTCCGCTGCCGATCATTCAGGATTCTGTAATGGTCGAGAAGCTGCCGGGTGGCGAGCTGAGACTTAAGTGGGACAAGGACGCCGATGCCGGTGACGCCGTGAACTTCTACGTTTACGTCGACTCAACCGGTTCCGACATCAATTACAACAATGTCTTCGGTACCACCTTCAATGGTGAGTTCCCCGATCCGACATACAATTACTGGTACTCCGGCCCGTTGACTCATGGCAAGACCTACCGCTTCTCGATCCGTACTCAGGACGATTGCGGTAACTTCGAGTTCAACCAGGCCATCTTCGAGGGTATCCCGGATGCTCAGGCTCCGACCGCTTGCGTCGAGTTCCCGACTTCCGGTGGCCAGTATGGTCCGAACAACCCGCTGACGATTACCGCTGTTTCACCTGATGCCGACATCGATGCGGCTTTCGCCGTCTATCGTCTGATCGACAAGGGTGACGGTACGCCGGGTCCGTGGATCAACTATCCTGGACTCTCCAATGCGATGACTCAGGACGGCCAGACCTTCACTGAGACCATCAACCTCGGTACCGACGCGAGCACCGAAGGTGAGTATGAGCTTTGGGTTATCGGTGTCGACGAAGTCGGCAACGAACTCTCGCTTGACGACGCTGACGATGCTTGCGGCGTCTTCACGTTCACCTGGAACCCGAACGCTCTCGTGTGCGACGTTCTGACGATCAACGGTGCCTTCGCTCCGCAGACCTCCTGCGGCTTTGACGTCACCCGCGACGACCTGAACGAAGCGGTCGTTTCGATCGTCGATCCTGACGCCGGCGACTTCTACACGGTCGATGTCTGGGTTCTTGAAGATGATGTGAGAACTCGTATCGACTACGCGACGAGCACTTCTCTCCCGTACACCTTCATGTTCTCGGCCCTTGATTGGCCGGTAACCCAGGGTACTGGTGAAGATGCCGTTCTCTATGTCGAGATTACCGACGAGCGCAGCGGCAACAACTGTAATACCGAAGTTGACCTCTGCGTCCCGGATGAGATTGCGCCGATGGCGTGGATCAGCGACCCGTTCGGTTATTCGTGCGTGCCGGTGATGCTGTCGGCCGGTGATCCGATCGAGATCACTGTTGAGAGCGATCCTGCCCAGTTTGATGAGGACGATGCCGTCCGTGCTGAGTTCTACTACAGCATGACCGGTAGCACCGCTGATGGCGTGCTTATCGGAGTCGAGCCGTTCTCAGGCGACGAGGCAACCGTTGAATGGGATAACTCAGGATTTGAAGATGGCTTCGTGTGGCTCTATGCCATCGTATACGATGACGTCAACAACTCCTACACCACTCCGTTCGTCAAGATCTGCATCGATGGTTCACTTCCTGTCATGGAAATGATGGTGAAGGATGCCAAGTTTGTTGCGGATTGCGGTGGCGAGCCGATGTGGCGTCTTGGACCTGAGCAGAATGATGGTTTCATCACTATTCAGGCCAATCTGGTCAATCTGGATGCTATCGACATCACCGATCCGGTCTACCTGTTCTGGTCAGATGTCAACGATCCGGATATCTTCTACTACTATGATCAGAATGATTCCTACCAGATGGATGAAGCCAACAACTCATCGATCTGGGTTTATACCTGGGAATTCGCTGACGATCTCGAATGCGGTCACACGTATCGCGTCCGCCTCGCTGTCCGTGACGGCGCCGGCAACTGGATGTTCGACTACGATGGTGATGGCAACTTCGACGATTATACATTCGACGATGCGATGGACAATGGTTCCGGTATGCTCGTCCACTACGACTGCGAAGCTCCGCAGCCGGCCTTCAGCCTGTTCCAGACTGATGGTGACGAGACCCGTACCTGGATCAATCCTTCAGAGTATCTGAATGGCAACTACTATGTCTATAGCCTTCCGGGCGAGGACATCACAGTTCAGCTGATGACGATTCCTGCTGACGATTCCTGCGAAGTAGCCAAGGTTGACTACTACTTCTGCGAGCAGTTCGTCGGCTCGAGCACTGACTACCAGAGCTTCTGGGAGATTACCTTCAACCCGGTCGAGCTTGGAATCTACAATCTTGAAGATGTCCAGGACTTCTCCGATGGCTGTTACCTTGAAGCCGTCATGTACGACCAGGTCGGAAACTACTCCTCGGATGAGCTTGGTGTCTACATCCTCGACAACCAGCCGGCTTCCGCTTACATCATCGATCCGGATGATGGCGATTGCGTCGCTGGTGACGTTGATCTTGGACTGTTGATCTTCGACGATCAGCCGGTCAAGAAGGTTGTTTGGTACTACTGGCCTGTCGGTGGTACTGACACCACAGTCATCGCTGAAGTCTCTGAGCCTATCGTGCTTGACAAGGCCGCCGGTGGTGGCTACGGATGGCATTGGGATGCCACCTGGCAGACCTTGAATTCCGTACCGAACGGCGACTATGTCATCGCGGCCTCAGTCTGTGATGCCAGCGATAACTTCACCCCGAAGGAAGAGGCGATGGTCACCGTGACCGTAGCCAACGGTCTTCCGACCGTGACGCTTACTTCACCTGAGAATGGTGGGTTCTTCTGCGGCGGAGATTACTTCTGCGCCGAGGTTGATGCGAACGGTGGATGCCCGATCGAGTATGTCACATTCGAGTTCAAGTCATCATTCGACGATGACTGGACGAGCTTCGATAACAGCCCTGACTATCAGGCGCCGTGGTGTGCTCTTCTCGACGATGATGGCGAGATCGATCGCGATGGCTGGTACGATTTCCGTGCCGTCGTCACGAACGAGTCCGGTGTGACTCGCTTCAGCGAGCCGATCAGACTCTACTACGACGATACCGATCCTCGCGTCGAGCTGGTCACTGCGACAGTCGGCGAAGACGTTTACGATATCGAGAACTCCAACGATCCTGGTATCGTGGTTCCGATAAACACCCCGCTGATCACCTTCAGAATCTTTGCGATGGATGATCAGTCGGTCAACGGTACTTCACCGACATTCAATTCCGGTATCTCTTCAGTGTGCATCAGCATCGCTGATTCAGAGACTCAGGATGTCTGTCTCGATGTCACTCCGGATGCCAACGGCTTCTTCGATGTGCCGTGGGATATGAGCGGATTCGACATCACCGGAACGTACACTGTTTACTTTACCGTCTATGACAATGCCTGTGGCTCGACCACGGTTTCAGTGCCTGTCCAGTTTGTCGACCCGGCCCAGCCGGTTGGCATGATCGCAGGTTGCTGGAACGGCTTCGTTTACGGTATGACCTGGGCTGACCAGGATGTGATCTTCGAGTACACGACTGACGGTACCAACTGGATCACAATCGGTGGCGCTATTGACGCGACCTACGAGGATGCGGAACAGCTCCTCCTTCCTGATGGCTCATACACCAGCCGTTACTACTCGGTTTATGCCAGCCCGTGGCAGCCGGCCGATGGCGACTACGATGTTCGTATGCGCGTCGAGGGCGGCTCCGCAGCGCCGGTGCTTGGAATCAACGTTTCAGGCGGAACCTGCTCGGTTACCTCGAATCCTCAGGACTTCGGTCCGGGAACGATCGAGCGTAATCTCGAGAACGGTTGTGATAACCTCGAAGGAATTGGCCGCTTCGGAACCAACTATGGCATGCCTTACGGTATCGCCGTGGCGTACAACGTTCCGTACGACTACTTCAGCTTCGATATCATTCAGTTCAACACTCTGCCTCAGCAGGGCGCGATGCAGCAGTATGCTGGACCGTTCTACTTCGATGCCCTTACTGATGGCGGCTTCGGATGGGGTCACATCTTCTTCTTCGACGCAGATGATGCCGGAGAAGTGGCGTACTCCGCTGAAGCTCACTACGACACTTACTGGGTCACTCGTGACTTCGGTACAGCCGGTCCGGTTTGGTATGCTGACGGTTCCGTATCCGTCGACATCCCGGCCGAGGCTACCGACTATACCGGCACCGAAAACATGGCAATTGCGATGTGGAAGTCACGCATGGCTCGCCCGAGCATCAGCCAGGATTATCTCTACACCCCGGTTGGTGACAACAATGGCATGATGACCTACATCAGTGATGTGTCGTGCTACCAGATCTGCATGGACGACCAGCAGTACGCTGTTGTCAACATGCAATACGATGCCGACGAAACCACTCCTACCAACCAGCTCAGAGTTGCCTGGTGGGATGGTGAGGGTAACTGGCATACCGACAACGTCTTCTTCCCGTCAACCGTCCGCGGTTTCTACCAGCAGGATGGTCAGAACTGGGTCGAATTCGCCGTGACCTGCTTCGGCAACGGTGAGTATGACGATGCCTGGTACGCAGTGGTCAAGCGCACTCAGTACGACGGAGAGCAGTTAATCACTCGCGTTTCCGTAACACCTGATTGCAACGGCTACACCAACGGTTATCCGATCTTCTGGTATCAGTTGGATGAAACCTTCACCGATGCTCTCGACTTCGAGACGCTCGACATCTGGATGGATGGCGTGCCGATCTTCGAAGGTGAGCATGATGATATCTACATCTACGAGGCTACGCGGACGGAGAAGAACCATCCGACCAAGTCTAACCCGTCGACCACGCTCGATGGCGAGGCTGACTTCGTGGATGTTTCATGGGATCCGGTGAGCAACCGTCTCCTGGTGGAATTCTACGGCTGGTACTACAACGATTTCGATAGCTGGTATTACCTGCCGCTCGATTGCGGTGAGCACATGATGAAGGTGCGCATCGAAGACACTCAGAAGCGCCCGCAGTACATTGAAGACACCTTCATGGTCGACTGCGAAGCTCCTGATGTGAACTTCGACAACTACTACACTTCCAGCAACCCGGTGATCGAATTCACGATCGACGACACTCAGTCGGGTGTTGCATGGGGTGGAGTCTATGTTGACGTCTTCTTCGTGACGAAGGCCAACCTGGACGGCACTAACGGTACTCCGAATGAGACCGTCGAGTTCATCCAGACCTTCTTCCCGGCTCAGATCCAGGATTACCTGCAGGAAGATGGCCGTACGGTTCGTATCCCGACCTCGTACGACCTCGAAAACCGCAGAGCGATCATCGCGGTAGTCTATGACGGTTACTACGAGCATCAGCTGACGTCAGACTTCTTTGACTGGTTGGGTGACATCTTTGAGACCAACATCGACATCAGCTTCGGTGCTAACGATCCGTCATACTACAGTGCGTTCGACTATTACTACTTCAGCGGCGCGTATGACTGCGTGGGCAACTGGACCGATCCATTCGTCCAGTACCTGCCGGTTGATGCCGAGGCCCCTGTGGTGGATGTTGACGACAGTGGTAGCCCGATTCGTATCCGCATCACCGACAAGGGTAGTGGTCTTGACGAAGAGTCAATCCACATCTACTCCAACGGTGCCGAAGTCACTTCCGAGCCTGTCGGTTCGGCTGCTGAAGTCGACGCCCCGGGTGAGTGGTACTTCGAGTCCACCAACGACGGTGGTATCCTCTGGTACTATCCGGATGGCGATTGGGAAGTCCGTGTCGCCGATATGTCAGGCAATGAAGTTGAAGTCTCCGGTAACGGTGGCGGATCGATTGCCGACGGCTCAGTCTCCGGCTGGGCAGGTCCCAACCCGTTTGACCCTGCAATGGACGGCAGCATGACCATTCATTACTCGGTCGGTCAGGGTAAGGTCTCGACCGTAACCTGCGCGATCTACGATCAGGCCGGTTACCTCGTAACCTCACTGGCTCCGCAGAGCTCGGCTTCCGGCTCCTTCAGCTGGAGTGGAACCACGAGCAACGGAACGATGGTTGCTAATGGAGTTTATTTCGCCGTCATCCAGGCACAGGGTAGCGGTGGTTCATCGGCTGTGGTGAAAATCGCAGTTGTTGAGAAGTAAGTTAGGTTTGAAGATACTGGGATGGCCCTGGAAACAGGGCCCTCCCTCTGAAAACTATGAGAATACTATTTCATGATAGGAGGGGAGATCTCAACATGAGAAATCACCTGATCAAGATTGTGATCTTCGCCGGTTTGCTCTCAACTCTCCTTTTGGGAGTAAGCAGTCAGGCCTTTGCCGATGACAATCACGCCTTCCCGATCTTTCGTTCGGGCGTGAGCGCTCGCGCTCTGGGTATGGGTAACGCTTATACAGCAGTTGCCTCTGACGCAACCGCCGGATATTGGAATCCGGCCGGTCTAACTGGTGTAGATAAATTCAGCCTCACGGCAATGATGTCGGATAATATGACGCTGGATCGCCAGCACCTTTACGCCGCTTTGGCATATAACTTTGGTACTGCCGGTTGGGGAGGATTCTCCTGGATCAACGCCGGCGTGAATGATATCCCCGGTGCTACCTCTGGTGGCCCGACCGGATCACTCTTCAACGCCGACGACCATGGGTTCCTGTTCAGCTATGCCAACAGAGCCGGAAAGCTCGACGTGGGCGCGACCTTCAAGGTTGCCTACCAGAAGATTGACACATACTCCAGCACCGGTGTCGGATTTGATCTCGGCGCCAACTACGCTGTGAGCGATATGTTCCATCTTGGTTTCACAGCCCGCGATCTGGGTACCAAGGTCGGCCGTGACAATGTCCCGGTCACCTTCCGTCTCGGTATTGCAGCATATGCAGTCCAGGGTTTCACCTTTGCGGCTGATATTGAGAAAGTCCAGAACCGTGACAACGTCATGTTCTTCTTCGGCAGCGAGTACGATTACGAGTTTGCCGATAATTACTTCGCCGCTCTTCGCGGTGGCGTTGCCGATGGCGACTTCTCAGTAGGCGCCGGTCTTACGATCGACCGCCGTTACATGATCGACTACGCGTACGTGACCGAAACCGAGGATTTCCTTGGTGAGAATCACCGCGTGTCGCTCAGCTTCCTCTGGTACTAGACTTCATCTTGAGGTCGTGAACCTACAGGTAAGCGATTCAGTAGAGACATAAAAATCTCTCTTTAGGACGCCCCTTCCATCCCACGCAGGTGGAAGGGGCGTTCGCCTTTTGGGGAGCTTTGATGGGGGAGGGATCCATCTCATTTGTAGGTCAAGCCCTCCTGGGGCTTGGCAGTCCTGAAGCCACAGCGTGTCACGCCTCAAGAAGGCGTGACCTACTTAGCCGGGTCGCCCACAGCTTGCTGTGGGGGATCTTAAGGGAGATTGCATCGTTGCCAGGACTTTGACACCATGACGATTGTGGTACTGTACGCTTCGTGACCTTTGATTGCTACCGCGCCGAATCGTGTTTTAGCAAATCAGCCACGTCCAGCTTCCTGCCGAAACATATTGCGGAAGCTCGTGCAAAGCTTTGCGTCAAGCCCCAAGAGGGCTTGACCTACTTAGCCGGGTCGCCCACAGCTTGCTGTGGGGATTTTAAGGGTAATTGCATCGTTGCCAGGACTTTGACACCATAACGATTGTGGTACTGCACGCTTCCTGACCTTTAGTTGTTACCACGCCGAGTCGTTTTTTCGCAAATCAGCCACGTCCAGCTTCCTGCCGAAACATATTGCGGAGGCTCGTGCAAAGC
>JBECKX010000066.1:0-19355 GCA_040235515.1 Candidatus Zixiibacteriota bacterium | reverse complement strand
CCCCTAACCCCTCTCCCACAAGTGGGAGAGGGGAACCGGAGCGGCTATCTATACTTCAGCAGTTCGTAGGTCGCGTTCGCCTGGAACCCGACGAGAAGGATGCAGTCAAGTTCCGAGGGTACTTGAGCTACGTGGCTCGCCCAGGTGAATCAGTTAAGAGAACAATCAAGGGCGAATGCCATTCGCCCCTACGAGAGCATCACCAACTAATCAAGGTCAACGCAGCCCGACCCCTCTTGAGAGGGGTCGTCCCAAACATGGCGCGAAGCGGCAGGTTTTGGGGCGGGGGTGTGTAATCACAAGCCATTTTGCTGTTTCCGCCCTCACCCCTAACCCCTCTCCCACAAGTGGGAGAGGGGAACCGGAGCGGCTATCTATACTTCAGCAGTTCGTAGGTCGCGTTCGCCTGGAACCCGACAATGTGCTGATGTCAAGTTCCAGGTGAACTTGACCTACTTGATGATGTATTGATTCGATCTGAGATCAAGTCTGTAAGAGTTTAGCCGTCCCTCGCCCCAGTCGACTTTCACGTCCAGGTCATTTTCCGACTCAAAACTAACCGCCACTTCCTTTGCGCCGAGGATCAGGGCTTCATGCCATTCCTTTAGCGTTGGCTCCCAGATCTTTATCCGGTAGAAGCGGTGTCTTTCCTCGGAGATCGAGGATATCAGTGCGACTTTGCCTCCGTCAATTACCGGTTCAAGAAAATACCCGTTATTGACACCATCGTATTCGGCGGCATCGCTGTAAATGATTTCGTCACCCTCCCAGCTCGAGAAGTTGACGAGCATTACGCCGATTTCGGCATACTCATCATTGCGGTTTCCCTGCGCAAACTCGATAACATCGGGCTCGTGGAAACGAATGTAGCCTTGATCGTCAGCCGAAACATATTGCGCTATGGCACGCTCGGAGCTGTCCGGTGTCTTTGGTCTAGCGACTAGTCGGAGAACGCTTGGGTTGGGGTCTGATGCTGCGGTGAAAGTCATCATGCAGGTATAGCTGTCAGATTCGGCGGTGGCGACAATCTTCGCGGAGGAAGCGAACACAGGTGTCGGCAGGAGGCTGACTGCTAGCAGCGCGAGCACGGTAGCAATGGTATTCAGGTCAACTCGTGTATTGTACATGGTGGGAGCATAGATGTAGGGGCGCAGCATGCTGCGCCCTTACCAAAACCTTATGTGTGGATGCGACCCGGTGGTCGCCAAGCCTCCGCCCTACTTGATACCGTAAAGCGGCTTGAACTTCTTATTCAAGAAGGTCATCAACGGCTTGTGGCTCAGTTTCTTGCCGGTCACAACCTTGACCAGTTCCTCGGCACGGTAGCGCTGACCCTGGCTGTGGATATTCTTGATAAGCCAGTCGAGCAGCGCGCCAAACTTGCCCATCGCAAACTGATCCATCAAATCGGGGATATCCTGCTGTGCCTTGGCGAAGAATTGGGCGGCATAGAGATTTCCGAGACAGTAAGTCGGGAAATAGCCGAACAGCCCGGCTGCCCAGTGAATATCCTGCAGGCAACCCTCGGAGTCGTTCTTGGGAGTAATGCCGAGGTACTTCTTCATCCTCTCATTCCACACCTTCGCGATATCTTCCGGCTTGATGTCGCCGTTGAAGATACCCTGCTCCAGTTCAAAGCGGAGGAGGATATGAAGGTTATAGGTAACTTCGTCGGCTTCAACACGAATCAGCGACGGACGCACATCGTTGATGGCGAAATAGAAGTCGTCAAATTCGACATCCGAGAGCGACTCATGGAACGTCTGCTGCGCCAGCGGGAAGAAGAATTTCCAGAATGCTTTCGAACGACCGACCTGATTCTCCCACATCCGTGACTGCGATTCATGGATACCGAGACTGACAGCTTCACCCATTGGGGTCCCAAAGTGCTCCTTGGGGAGGTTCATTTCGTACATCGCGTGCCCGGCTTCGTGCATCGTGCCGAACAGCGCCTGTCCGAGATGATTGGGGTTATAGCGCGTGGTGATACGACAGTCGCCGGGGCCGATACCTGAACAGAACGGATGGGCTGTGACGTCAAGACGACCGGCACGGAAATCAAAGCCGATTGCGGCAGCGACGGTCTCGCCGAACATCCGCTGCTTGTTGACATCAAACTCACGCTCAACAATCGAGACATCGGGCTTTTTTGGTGCTTTGGCAATTTTGGCAACCAGCTCGACCAGCTCCTTACGCAGGCCCTCAAAGACTTCCGACACCTGCCTGGTTCTGGCGCCCGGCTCATAGTCATCGAGAAGGGCGTCGTAGATCACATCGTCATAACCAACCGCTTCAGCGTATTGCCGCTTCAGCTCGATATTCTTCTTCAAAGCCGGCAGGAACATCTTGAAGTCGTTCTTCTTGCGCGCCTCCACCCAGATTGACTGGCCGGTGGTTTCCGCGTGCGCAATCTCCTCCACCAGTTTTCTGGGGACTTTGGTACGTTTGTCATAGACGCGTCGCATTTCGCGGACATTGACGGCATCCGCTTTGAGGGCATCCTTCATGATCGGACTGACCTCAAGCTTGGCGAGGATATCGCCAACTTTCGGATCGGTGATCTTCTCGTGATGCTGCCCCATCAGGTAGGCCAACTGTTTGGCGCGCCACTCGGAGCCGTTTTTCGGCATATGAGTGCGTTCATCCCAGCCGAGGAGGGCGGCGGTTGATCCAATCAACGCAGCCTCATCCATCACATTTTTGAGTTCAGTCAATGCTTGTTTTGACATGCGTAAACTCCTGCTTCTCGGATATCATTATTGAATTCTATCAAATAGACTGTCACTTCATTGCCTGTCGGGGCAGAGTCCCGTTTTTCCAGACTGGATATATAATTTCCGACACCGCCAGAAGCAACCGGAATGAGTGACGAAGGTGCGTGAAATGCAGTCAGAGGGCCGATTTCATGCAATTGCGCGTCGCTTCTCTTCTTTGGCACAAAAAAAAGAGAGCCGACCAGATTGGCCGGCTCCACAATTTCAACTATATCAATCCTGAGGAGGTTGCACACGCCCCTGGGTGAATGCCTCCCTGTTTTGGCTACATCTCCTGATTCAGTTCCAGCTCCAGGATAAGCTCGACTTCGTCGCTGACCACCAGCCCGCCGGCATCGAGACTCTTGCTCCAGGAAACTCCCCAGTCCTGGCGATTTATCGTGGCCGAGGCTGAAAATCCGGCTTTAGCTTTTCCCTCGCCCATCGGGACCATGCCATTGTATTCGGCGTCGAGCGTTACCGGTTTGGTGACGCCACGCATGGTCAGGTTGCCTGTGATCTGGAATTTGCCATCTTTGGCCGGTGTCACATTCGTCGACTCGAAGGTGATGTTCGGGAAGGAGTCCACCATGAAGAAGTCTCCGCTCTTCAGGTGTCCGTCGCGGCGCTCGTTGTTAGTGTTGATGCTGGCGGAGTTGATGGTGACAGAAACCGATGCGTCTGCGAAATTCTCGCCATCGAAATTCTTCACCGTACCACTGAACTCTTCGAATTGTCCTTTGACCTTGCTGACTACCATGTGCGTTACCTTGAAACCGACATAAGAATGCACCCTGTCGATCTGCCAGTCGGCGCCGACGGCTGGTGTGGCAGACATAGCAGTCATCAATGCAATGACGGCAATAAATGCTGTGATTCTGGCTGTGAACTTTGATACTACTTTGTTCTTCATTCCTGTTCCTCCACGTTACTTGTAATTGTGCTTTACACTTGTAGTTCTGATTCGGGCTCTTTGCTCAAGATGAGGAATTGGTGTGAGAAGTCAAACTGAGGGAATGACTTCCGACCAATTTCATCCACTTTCGAGCCTGTCGGATAGAGTAACCGGGATGGTGTGCGAATCGTTCCCGAGGCGAAGGATTTCTTTGCTGTCTCGCCCATTGAAGTTCTTGCAGGATTGACAGTTGCAGCCATCAGCCAAACGCCAAAGGCGATCTGTTGCCGCAGATCGCCAATTTGAAACTGCCAGGGCATTTCTGAGACTAACCTTTGTAGGTCGGCCCCGCCTGCTTGATCTCCTCGGGAACTCCGTCGGTGTACTTCTTAAAGTTCTCGTGGAACATCAGCGCGAGTTTGCGGGCCTGCTCATCGTAGGCGGCTTTATCGCTCCAGGTCTTACGCGGCCAGAGGATATCATCCGGAACGCCTTCGACCTTTTTCGGTATCGCCAGGCCAAAAATCTCATCGGTCTCGAACTCCCCGGATTCGAGCTGTCCGCTCAGCACCGCGGCTACCATCTTTCGGGTATAGGGAAGATCGATGCGTTTGCCGACGCCATAGGTTCCGCCGCTCCAGCCGGTGTTGATCAGCCAGCAACTGGTGTTATGCTTTGCGATACGATCACGCAGCAGCTCGGAGTAGACCGCCGGCGGTAACGCCATGAAGGGCGCGCCGAAGCAGGTACTGAATGTCGCGGTGGGCTCGCTTCCCATACCGACCTCCGTCCCGGCGACTTTGGCGGTATAGCCGGAAATGAACTGGTAGCTGGCCTGTTCGGGAGTCAACTTAGCCACCGGTGGCAAGACACCGAATGCATCCGCAGTCAACATGACCACGGTATTGGGATGACCACCGGTACCGTCCACAACGGCGTTGCGAATATGGGTCAACGGGTAGGCGGCACGAGTGTTTTCGGTCAGGGAATTGTCGTCGAGGTCCACGCGGCGGGTATCGATGTCGAATCCGACATTCTCCAGGATAGTCCCGAACATGCGCGTTGCAGCGTAGATATCTGGTTCGTTCCTGGCGGAGAGGCGGATCACTTTTGCGTAGCAGCCGCCTTCGAAGTTAAAGATGCCGTTGTCTGACCAGCCATGTTCGTCATCACCGATCAATCCGCGATCAGGATCAGCGGAGAGGGTTGTCTTGCCGGTACCGGAGAGCCCAAAGAAGAGAGCGGATTTGCCATCGGCGCCGACGTTGGCAGAACAGTGCATCGGCATGACTCCCTGCTGCGGGAGCAGGTAATTGAGAATCGTAAAGACCGATTTCTTGATCTCGCCGGCGTAGGCGGTTCCGCCGATCAGGACCAGTTTTTTCTCGAAATTGAGCAGCACGAAAGCTTCACTGCGCGTGCCGTCAACGTCGGGAATTGCGCGGAATCGCGGCATGGCGATGATGGTGAATTTGGGGTGATGCTCTTTGCGTTCGCCCGGATCGTGAATCTGGCGGAACATGTTGCGGGCGAATATGCTGGTCCAGGCATCCTCGGTGATCACGCGAATCGGCACACGATAATCGCGATCGGCGCCGGCGTGACAATCCTGGATGAAGATATCCTTGCCCTGGATATAGGCCTGCAGGCGGTGAAACATATTGTGGAATTTTTCCGGGTCAAATTCGACATTCACACTCCCCCACCAGACTTTCTCCGCTGCTTCACCTGACTTCACTATGAACTTGTCTTTGGGTGATCTGCCGGTATGCTGGCCGGTGCGGACGACCAAAGCACCGTGGTGAGAAATGTGTCCTTCATGGCGGTGCACTACTTCTTCATACAGTTGTGGAGTGGTCGCATTCCAGTAGACGCTTCCGAGATTATGCAACCCCAGTTCGTCGAGTGTTTTGCTATCTCCGTTTGCTGTTGCCTTCATAACTCCCTAGTCCGTTCAATAGTTTTCGAGTGTTTCCGTCCGGTTGATCTTCAGAAATCAGGTAGTAATTACGTTCAGAGATCGGCATCCCATAGTATTATTCTTTTACGAATAGTCAACCCAATAGTCGCCCCGCCGGCCCTGCAATAGTGTACCCACGTACTCCTTATTTGCCGATCCCCGGTTCATTTCTCGACCGAGCAAGCGCGATTTCGTGCGCACACGCTGTTTGATCTGATTGATTGACATGAATGATTGACATGAATATTTGACATGATAGATTTATTAACTATATTTTCGAGAACCTGATCGAGAAAATCGATACCGGAAAATTACCATCTAGTTTGACCATGCCGGTCGGATACCCCCACTATTTCGGCTGCCGAGACGCATGGAACCAAGAAGACCTACACCTCGCAAACCGACGCCATTGGAGGAGACGTGAAAGCTACCGTATTGTTAACTGCTTCTGTGTTATTGTCTTGCCTGCTATTGTTGCCGCTGCCGGCCAACGGCAGTGACTACATCATCGACAGTCTCGAGACCTTTATCTATCCCGCCACCGGCGGCGGTTTGGGCGGCAGTGATGCGTGGGGCTGGGAGGGTCCGGACGGTACGAAGTATGCGATTGCGGGGATGCGCAATGGTGTGGCTTTCGTGAATGCGACGACCCTGACACCGGTTGAGGTGATTCCGGGGCCGTCGGGAGGATGTTCCGCCTACTGGCGCGACATGAAGACGTTTCAGCACTACTGTTACGCCGTGTCGGAATGTACCGGGACGAACCAGGGGTTGATGATCATGGATCTGCAGTTCCTGCCGGACAGCGTGCACCTCGTCAAGAGTATTCCGATCAACCCGCTGGGGGATGTTACCTCGCACAACCTGTCGATCGATACGTTGAATGGCTATGCTTACATCGAGGGTCGCAATCAGGCGAATCAGTCGATTCATGTGCTGAGCCTGGCCGACCCGGAGAATCCGGCGTGGGTCCACAGTTTCGGCGACGCGGTCGGCATTCATGATCTGACGGCGGTCGACGATACGCTCTACGTGGCGGATGGCAGTGCGCCCACGATCTCGATTTATGACATGGCGATCAAGAACTCGCCGCAACTGATCTCACGCTTCACCATCCCGAGTGCCGGGTATGTTCACAATTGCTGGCCGACCGGTGATCGGCAGCATCTGGTGACCACTGAAGAGACGTTCAACAAGACGGTCAAGATCTGGGATATTTCTGATCTTCAGAATGTGCAGTTGGTTGGTCAGTTCCTCGGCAATTCCAACGTGGCCCATAATGCCCACTGCATTGGCGACTGGGTTTATATGTCGCACTACGCAGCGGGTGTCGAGGTCTGGGACATTTCCACTCCAGCCACCCCGACAGTGATTGCACGCTTTGATACATACAACGGCACAAGTGGATTCGATGGCTGCTGGGGCATGTATCCCTTTGCGGGTGACGGATATATTTATGCGTCGAACCTCGACGGAAAGTTTTTCATCCTGCAGTTGGTCGACACGACGCAGGTAGCCGACAGCGATGCTGATGGAGTTCCTGACATCACCGACAATTGCCCCGGTATGGCCAATCCCGGGCAGGAGGATGGAGATGGTGACGGAGTCGGGGATGTCTGCGACAACTGCGTGAGCACCCCGAACCCCACGCAGCAGGATTTCGATCAGGATGGTATTGGCGATGCCTGCGATTATCCGTGTGGAGATGCGGACGGCAGTCTGGCGGTAAGCATCGCGGATGCGGTGTTCATTATCAACTATATCTTCGGCGGTGGCCCGGCGCCATCACCGCTCTCGCTGGCCGACGCGGATTGTTCCGGTGCGGTCAGTATCGGCGACGCTGTCTATCTAATCGCCTTCATCTTCGGTGGCGGACCGGCCCCGTGTGAGGGTTGTCCGTAGGTTGTAGTCGCCGGACGATCGTCGCAATACGATCGTCGCAATGAGCTCTGAGGGAGTCGTGTCAGCCGGCACGACTCCTTTCTTTTTGCCACGACTCTTGACCAGACCGGCTACGCAGGTTATACTTGCTGCCGTTTGCTCAATCACTCCCTGAGCCGACGCAGACTGGATAGATGAAGAAAGCAGCACTACATACACTCGGTTGCAGGCTGAATCAGTCGGAGACCGCAATCATGGCGCGCAGCCTGACGCGGCGCGGATTCGAGATCGTCGAATTCGGCGAAGCAGCGGATCTGATCGTGATCAACACCTGTACCGTCACCGAGCAGGCCGACCAGAAGTGCCGGCAGGCGGTGCGGCAGGCGCTGAGAAGGAATCCCGATACTTATGTCGCGGTAGTCGGCTGTTATGCCCAGAGCGGCGTTGATGCCATTCGCAAGATCGATGGCGTCGATCTGGTGGTAGGAAACGAGCACAAGCTGCGGGTGGGGGAGTTCCTGAACGGGCTGACGAAGCGCGACGAGCCGGAGATTATCCACACTGTTGACCTCCCGCAAACGGAGTTCACAATCGCGGATACCGGACTCTACAGCTTCAATACCAGGGCGAATTTGAAGATTCAGGATGGCTGCAATCATTTCTGCTCCTTCTGTATCATTCCCACCGTACGTGGACGCGCGCGCAGCCGTGAGTATGGTGATATTATGCGCGAGGCGCGGGAACTGGTTGCGAGTGGACATCAGGAGCTTGTACTGACCGGTGTGAACATCGGGACTTATCGTCAGGATGGCAAGACCCTGGTCGATATCGTGCGCGGGCTGGAGGAGATCAAGGGCCTGGCGCGAATTCGCATCAGTTCGATTGAGCCGACCACAATCGGCGGTGCGTTGATCAAGCAGATGGCACAGTCAGAGAAGCTGTGTCACTACCTGCATATTCCGCTGCAGAGTGGTGATGACACGGTGCTGCGGTCGATGCGTCGGAAGCACACCCTCAGGCCGCTGGTCAAGTTTATCGAGCGCACGCATGAGTTGATTCCGGATATCGGATTCGGTACGGATATCATGGCCGGTTATCCGGGCGAAACTGATGAGCAATTCCAGAATACCGTCGACACACTGACGAACCTGCCATTCTTCTACTTTCACGTCTTTACCTATTCCGATCGGCAAGGCACTCACTCTGACGGTCTGGCCAGCAAGGTACCACATCACGTCAAGAAGGAACGCACTCGCCAACTGATCAAGCTGAGTGACAGAAAGCGGCGCGCGTTCTACTCAGAGCATCTGGGTGAGCAGGTCGAGGTTCTGTTCGAGCAGATGGAGGAAGGCTATTGGACCGGCTATACACGCAACTATATGAAGATTCATGTCAAGAGTGATCGGCCGCTCGATAACAAGATTCAAGATGTGAAACTGACTCATCTAGGCGGCGAGCGTTTGATCGGCGAGTTGGTGTCGGATGTTCGCGGCGCAGATCAGATGTCGTTTGCGGTGTAGAACCACTACCTCGGCTGTATTGATGCTGTTTTCTCTAAATTGAACTCCGAATTGTTGAGCGCGCAAAACCACCTTCGGCAGTCCCGGGAGGGTTACTGTCTGGAGCAAATCGGGTTGACCGGGATCCCGGTTTGTTTCGGAAGTCTGACCGGCGCGCCTTTGACGGAATCAGGATTTCAGGGGCTCGCTGCCAGGGGTCGGAGTGACATCCCTTACGTGGTCCCATACCAAATCTGTCTTGGTCTCTCTGCCGACATCGGATTGCCCTCGTAATCTCCGAGCACGCCCTGCGGTTGCAGGCCGGCTCTTTTGGCGAGTCGCTCGAATTTGGCGGGCGAGTAGAGTCTGACTCGCTCCTGGTAGCTGCGTTTCCCCTTATCATCTGAGATCTCGATCATTTTGATCACATGTGTTGAAGTGACCTTACGCCTTTCAGTCACGATTGCCCTGCCGTAGGGGCCTACGATGTCGCGCACGGTTTCCGGGACAATTGTCTCGCGCAGGTTTGCCGGGTTGATGATATCAATCCACCACCAGCCGTTCTCTTTGAGGGCCTTGTGAATCCTCTGCAGCACGTGAAAGTCATCCTCTGGCTCTTCAAAATAGCCGAAGGAAGTGAACCACATGGTGACTCCGTCAAATTGCTGCTCGTAGTCGAGCTTGCGCATATCGAGTCGCTTGAAAGTGGCATCAAGACCTGCTTGCTTCAGCCGTTCACGTGCTTCCTTCAGCAGGACTTCGGAGAGGTCGATGCCGGTGACCCTGGCTCCGCGACGAGCGAATGCCAAAGCGTGTCTGCCCGCTCCACAGGCGACATCGAGAACTCGCTGCCCTTTCTCGAACGGCACATGCCTCAGCGCAAGGCTGATATGCCGCGTGGCTTCCCGGACGGTGCGGTGGGAATAGAGAAAGCGGTAGTCATCCTTAAAGGCATGACGGAACCAGTCACTTTGTGTGCCGGTCATGATTTCTTGACTAGCAACTCTTCCAGTTGATCGAGAAGCTGACCGAAGAGTCTTACTACGGCCTCCACCGGCTCAGGTGTCGTCATATCAACGCCGGCATCCTTGAGGATGTCGATCGGATACTTCGATTCACCCGCTTTGAGGAAGTTAAGATACTTCGCCTGTTGTTCATCATCACCACGCAGCAAGCGCTCGGCAATCGTTGCGGAGGCCGCAAAGCTGGTGGCATACTGGTAGACATAGAATGCGCGATAGAAATGCGGAATGCGCAGGCAACTGATATCAAACATCTCAGGTAGCTTCAACTCGGTCCCCCAGAAACGCTCGAAGATTTCGCGGTAGGTCTGGCGAAACTGTTCCTGGGACAGCGGCTTTCCTTGCTCGACATCCCGGTGGATCTGATCCTCGAAGGTGGAATACATCACCTGCGTAAAGAAGGTCCCGACAACTGACTGGAGCTGATAGCTCAGGAGATATGCCTTCTGTTCGTCAGACTCCGAGCGATCCAGCATGTAGTGCATCAGCAGAGCTTCATTTGCGGTGGAGGCGACCTCCGCCGTGAAGATCGAGTGTCCGGAGTAAACATAGGGCTGGTGCTTCTTGCTGTAGAATGAGTGCATCGCGTGTCCCATCTCGTGCGCAAGCGTGAACATGTTGTCGAGCGTGTTGTTGTAGTTCATCAGCACGTAAGGATGAGTTGCGAAGGTGCCCCATGAGTAGGCGCCAGACCCTTTACCCTCGGTTTCGTAAACATCAATCCAGCGAGACTCGAACGCCTGTTTGAGGTCGTCATGATATTCTTCGCCAAGCGGCCATAAACCTGCGAGGATCCGTTCGACGGCCTCGTCGTACTTAATCTTGATTTTCGCATCGGGTACGAGCGGTACATACATATCGTAACTGTAAATCTGGTCCAGCCCCAGGATCTTGCGTCGCAGCGAGACGTAACGGTGCAGGACGGCGAGATTGTTCGATACCGCCTCGGTCAGATTACGGTAGGTACCGACGGGGATATTATCGCCATCGAGTGAGGCTGCCAGGCACGACTCATACTTGCGGGCGCGCGCGTAGAAGAGGTCTTTGTAGACCGACGCCGAGAGCGACGCCCCCAGCGTGTTCAGGAAGACTTTGTAGCCGTTCATGAAGGTCTCGGAAGCTTCCCTGCGCACCTCTTGCTTTTTGGCCTCGAGCAGTTCGTAGTAGCGCTGTTTGGTGAGCCCGATCCGGTTGCCCTCATCGTCGGTTACTTCCCCAAACTGCAGGTCGGCATCATCGATCATCCGGAAGACCTGTGACGGACCGCGTGTCACGTTGCCGGCTAGGGCCATCAGGCGCTCTTCCTCGGGCGAAAGTATGTGCTGGCGCATGCGGCGCATTTCGTCGAGATGATGTCGGTAGAGTGTTAACGGCTCGTGCTCCGAGTACATCGCCTCCATGCGCTCATCGGAAATCTGCATGATCTCGGGAGTGATATAGGATGAAGCTTCGGCATAGCGCGTGGAAAGCGCGGCGACTTCATCGGTCATCGACTGATAAGTGCTGTTGCGGTTGTCTTCGTCAAGCTTGAGATGTGCGTAGAGATAGAGCTTCTGGAAGAGGATCGACGTGTCATCGCGATGCTGGAAACACGCGTGGAGCGAAGCCCCTGATTCGGCGAGTTTCCCCTGCCACTCGCTGATCCGCGGGATCATGCCCTTCACTTTCTCGAAGTCGGCGCGCCACATTTCATCGGAGGTATAGATATCCTCCAGCTTCCACTTGAAACGTTCTTCGATGTCGGAGCGCTGCGTAATCTTGTTGGCGCCGTCAGATCTTGGGGACTGTGTGGTCGTCGTGTCGCGATACTTGCGAAACTGGTCGAGCAGGCGGGCGAAATTCCATTCGCGCATTGAGTGTTCCTTCTTGCTGTAAGTTCTCAGTCAGACGAAATACGCTCTCAAGCAGTCACAATTATGGGAAATCGCTTCCATAAATCAACCGCTTTGGTGTGGCTGCCACAGCCGGATTGAAAATGGCGGGAGCGGTCGGGTTAGTGAATGGCGTAGGTCAGATTGGCGCTCAGCAGGTAGAGAAAGGCGTCATCTTCCTTCTTGTCGTGGTATTCGAAATCGGTGCCGCCGATTACCGAGAGGCGTAATCCCTGTGCCACCTGCCAGTCGGCATAGAGATCGAAGCGCAGAAACCAATGGTCGGAGTAGAACGAGGACTCGGCGGAGGTGAAGTTGCGATGCCCGAATTCGGTATCGAGACTGATTGTGAAATCTGTCGATGCCATCGATTCGAACCCGGCGAGTGCCTGGACCGAATGAAAGTCCTGATCGGCGTGGTCCCGGTGCGTGGCGATGAACGACTCCTGCCCGATGCCGAAATCGACGTAGGAGAGCAGCGAGTAGTGATACTGCAGCAGCATCTCGGAGTCGGTGCGCAGGTGCGAGAATGTCGCCAATTCCTCTCTGTCGTAGCCATAATAGTTCAGCTCGATTCGGGGCGCCAGCGCCCACTGCTCCGAGAGTGACCAATCAAGATCGAAGTAGGGAGAAAGGTAGATGTAGTTATTCTCAACCGCGGAGTTGGAGTAGTTTTTGCGCTCCAGGAAAACATTAGCCTGGAGTGAAATCTGACTGCCGATCTGATCGATGCCGCTCTCGACGATAAAACGGCTGAAATCGAGCGCGCTCGAGTCATAGGTATCGCGCTGGTCGTATCGCAGCGACAGATTCAACTGTGAAAAATCGGCGAGATCGCGGTAGAGCCGGAGACGGGTTTCGTATTGGCGATAGCCATAAACCGAGCTGCTGCGATTGCTGTAGCCGGAATACTCGAACTCCTCGGAAAGTTCAACTCGCCACCTGTCGCGGTCCAGTACGGCGAAACTGATTCGCGACTGGTTCTGCAGGCGGTCGTCGTAGAGAGAGAATTCATCATCGAACCCGTAAGACTTGAGATCAGTCTCGGTATCAAGTCGCAGCAAACCCCATTCTAGACGCAGACTCAGCAGATCCCTGATCTTCTCATCGGTGAGGTAGATTCGGTTGGCGATCGTGAACCTGGCGGCGCCGTTCCTCTCCAGGGCGAGCCGGAGGTTGACGCCTTTTTCATCGATGCGATCATTGTAGAGCTTGAGTTCCTCCAGCGAATCGCTGCTGATGCCGAGAGTGTCGATTGTCAGGAGATAGTAGTCGTGTGAAATGAAGTCGTAGTTGAATCCCGCGTCGGCTGACCAAACCCACTCCTGGGCGTCGAGAGCGAGCGGAAAACAGAGGGGGATAAGTACGAGGATAGGTTTGCTGCGGTGGAGGAGTGCAATCAGAAGCGAACCGCCAAACCTCTTGAGCCGGGAGGTTTTCACGCTTCGCTAGCCTCCCAGGATGCGTGCGGCCTGCTGATTAAGCTCGATTACGATACGTACGACCACGAGCGCACGTTCATAGTTGCCCTCTGAATGGAGGCTACGGGCGCGCTCAAGTTTTTCGGCGGCTTCCTCAAGCAGATCGAGGGCTTCCTGATTGCGGGCGTCCTCGGCGCGTTCGCGCAGTACATCGAGACGGTTCTGGGCCAATTCGATGGCGCGCAGAGTGCCCTGCGGCGAATCACCCGTCTGGATTATTCTCTCTGCCTGACTCAGCTTGCTGCGAGCCTGCGCGAGGAGGCGCAAGGCTTCCTCAAACCGACCAAGGTCGTAGAGCTGCTGTGCGCGGTCGGCTTGCTCGCTGCCGACTTCAAACAGCTTGAGAGCGGACTCAGTCTGCGACTCCATCACGAAGTCGCGGATCGATTCGATTTGGTCGCGTGTCTGTTGCATATAGTTTTCGAATTGGCCCTGTTGACGGTCACGGTCACCCGCGATATCGCTGGCTTTCTTAAGCAGCTCCTGGGCACGGCGAGTGAACTGCAGGGCCTGACGCAGATTATTGACGCTGAAGAAATCGCGGGCGCGGTCCTGCAGACGCGAGGCCTCCTCGACATACATCTGCAAGCCGGGAACATCGACACCGGAAAGCAACTGACGAGCCCGGCTCAGGTACTCGTCAGTGCGTTCCAGTTGTTGCTCCACTAGAGCACGATCTCCATCGACTGTAACCAATTCCCCAAGAATTCGCTTAATGGCATCTCTTGCCTTGCTGGTCATATTCCAGGCTAGCAGATAGCGCCCCTCATCATAATAGTCGTGTGCGCGCCGCTGGAGTGTGATTGCCTGCTGGAGGAGCTGAGTCGATTTGGCATCACTGTTCGAATGCAGTTGCTCCTGCAGGCGATCCAGCATCTCGTCGGTACGGGCAATCTCCTCCTTCAACCGCTCGCGATCGATGTTTTGTGCTAGCAACGGTGAAGTAATCAGCGGCAACGCGACGAGTAACAGCAGAGCCAGGCAGATCAAGCCGTGCGTGAAGGCGCTGCCGGTCACGCTGCTCGTCGGTCGATATGTCAGATTGATGGTTTTCATATCATTTCTCACTACCACAAGTTAAGGCAATATTCGTGCCAACAGCGCGGCTGCAAAATCTCCACCTCGACAATTCCAGCAACCCTTTACTCCACAGTCGCTTGGGTTGAAGCATGTCGGCGACCGTTTTGGGAGAGCTTAAGTTCGTGCCGCAGATTGTACCTGCAGGTTCACTCAAATGTACCGTCAGGGCCAGCCTTGATCTCATATATCTTCATGCGGGAGTAAAGCCTGCGCCGGGTGATCTTGAGCGACTCCGCAGCGCGAGTCTTGTTTCCATCACACTTATTGAGCGCATCGACAATCATACGGCGTTCATTCTGGGTGAGGCCAACCTCCGTATCGATGGTGGTTTCCTCCTCGGCATCTATTCCCAGCAAATCGGGGGATATCTCCTCGCCATCGGCCAGAATAAAGGCACGCTCGATCAGGTTCTTCAGTTCGCGGACATTGCCCGGAAAGGGATATGCGGAGAGCAGCCGTTCACAATCGGCGGAGAGCCGGCCATGCGCATAACCGAGCCGATCGAGGAAATGTCGTGCGAGGAGGGGGATATCCTCTTTGCGATTTCGAAGAGGTGGCACTTCAATCGGAAAAACGCTGAGACGGAAGTAGAGATCCTCCCGGAATCTCCCCTTCTCCATCTCCTGTTTGAGATCACGATTTGTGGCTGCGACAATGCGGGCGTCTGACTGCAGTTGTTCTGTCCCGCCCACGCGAACAAACTGACCTAGTTCAAGGACACGAAGCAGCTTGGCCTGCATCGCCGGTGAGATTTCGCCGATTTCGTCCAGAAAGAGCGTGCCTGCGGCAGCCAGTTCGAATCGTCCCGGTTTGCGTTTGACGGCTCCGGTGAAAGCGCCCTTCTCGTGCCCGAACAGCTCTGACTCCAGCAGCGTTTCGGTCAGTGCCGCACAATTGAGGGCAATGAACGGCCCGCCGGCGCGAGGTGAGCGCTTGTGTATCAGATTGGCCACCAGTTCCTTGCCGGTGCCCGATTCTCCCAGGAGCAAGACCGTTGACTCACGCTTGGCGACTTTATCGACAAGATCAAAGAGCTTGTGGACACCCGCAGATTCTCCGACTAACTCACCGAACGCGACTCGCTCGTAATCGCTTCTCAATTGCTCATTGAGGGATTCGGTGCGGCGCGATTTCAGGAATCTCTCGGCAAGGATCACCAATTCATCGAGGGAGAATGGTTTGATGATGTAGTCATAGGCCCCCTGCTTCATCGCGGTGACGGCGGACTCGGCGGATGCAAACGCAGTCATCAGGATAACGCCGCACTCCGGCTGCTCAGCCTTGACCTTCTCCAGAATTGCCAACCCATCGAGTGGCTCCATCTTCAGATCAGTGATAACCAGGTCAAAGCCACGTTTCGTGATCAGTTCAGCCGCCTTGCTGCTGTTGGTCTCAGAGGTCACCTGATAGCCGGCATCTTCGAGAGTCGATGCGACCAGCAAAGCCATTCGTTCTTCATCATCAATGACGAGAATACTATTCATTCTCACTTCCTTTGAAAGTTATCGTGAAGCGTGTGCCTCTGCCCGGCTGAGAATCAACGTCAATGGTGCCTGCGATGCGTTCGACCAACCTCTTCACGACGAAGAGACCAAGCCCCGTCCCCGAAACTTTCGTAGTGTAGAACGGATCAAATATCTTCTTCAGGTCACGGTTGTCAATACCGGGGCCGGTATCTTCGATTAGCAGCTTGATTGAGCCGCGTGTTCCCCGCGTGAGTGAGATAGTCACCCTGCCGGAGTTGCCGACGGCATCGAGCGCGTTGTGCAGCAAGTTGATCACGATCTGCCGCAGCGCGGTGGCATCCACCAGCCTATCCTCTATATCAGCAATTGAGGAGACCAGTTCCACGCCATGTCGCCTGGCTTCCCGCCCGGTCGCATCGAGTACCGAGCGCACCGTGTCAGCCACAGGCTCAAGTTTGACTGGAGCATCGACGGGTGAAGCAAACTGGAGATAATGTGTGGTGATCTGATTGAGGCGATCGACCTCCTCAGGGATGAAATCGAGCAGCGCCCTGTCACTGCTCTCGCTCTCGCCGAACTTTTTCTTAATCCGCTCTGCGGTTGCCTTAATGATCGCCAGCGGGTTGCGTACTTCGTGGGCAATAATCGCCGCCATCTGCCCCATCTGTGAGAGCGCGGCCTGCGATACGAGCAGCTTCTCGGTAGAAATCAACCTGCGATTGAGCAACACGATCGCCAGCCCCAGCACCACTAATACAGCTAGCGCGATTGAGTTGACCAGGAAGATCGACTGCTGATAATCCTCGAGCGTGGAGAAGAACTTGAAGCTGCTTTCGACGATCAGCACCGCCTTCACCGGGTTGCGTCCAATCGGCTGGTAGGCAGCCTTGAAGCTGCGGTCCTGCACCTGGTAAAGCTCGGAGGTGACGGGTAAACCGACGTACGCCTGCGAGAGTGATTGCTGGTGCAACGGTAACAGCAACTCAATCTCAGAGAGTGAGTCCTCCCACGCCAGCATGTCTCTCTCGTTCAGATCGAGCAAGTAGATGGCAGAAAGATCATCCTCCTCGCGAACCTGTTCGAAGTAGTCCTGGAGCAGCACCAGGCTCACGAGAGACAATTCACCGGCAACCTCCGACTTGTTCACTTCCTGTTCAACCAGTGGAGCAAGAGTTCTCCCGACAGAGAGCAGCCGGTCACCCAGCCCGGTCTCAAGCGCATCCAATGAGCGTTGATATAGAAGGTAGAGGGCGACATTGAATCCGATAACCAGACAAAGCAGAAGGATGACCATGGCTGCGGTCAAGATTCGTCTGTTGGAAAACATCTCGATTACCGCCCAGCAAAGATTTCGAAAGCTACCTGCGATGCAGCTGCTGCACAGGAACGGTGTACCTGTCGGTTCAGGGAACTACTGATCTGGACCATTTCGTACACCGGCTCAGTCGCAAATGCGCGGAGGCGTGCGCGGAGCCGCGGATGCAGCCACCCCGCTAACTACTTATACAGTCGGCATTTATACTCTGCTTCACAAGTCGAAAAGCTGCTTGGCACGGCAATTGATCTCTACTCAAGCGCGGTAAGATGGAAATTCAACCTATTCGTAGGAGATCTTTATATGAAATCTATTAAGCGAATTCTGGCGATCATGGTGCCAGTCGCACTGATGCTGGTTGTGGTTGGTTGCTCCGGAGACAGCACAACTTCAGCCCCTGCCGAGGAGCCTGAACTCAATCTTACGGATGAGTTTGGTGGTTATAAGGCCACAGATGAGTCACCCGCGTTTGGCGATGCTGATATTGTAGCGTTGGGTGAGGATGAGTCAGCGAACGATCCGATGGCGAATTCTGCGGAAGTGGAGCAGATCAGGCAACTTGCAGAAGTCGACGTTTATTCTGTTGAGCTCCTCTGGGGTAAACTTGAGTTTGACTCCAATGAGACAGTCGTCACCGACTGGTCGGGCAAACTGAGTGTCGAGCGGGGCGCTATCGTGGCGGTCCGCCTGATCAAGTTTGAAGGCGGCGACTTCCTGATTCGCCCCCGCACCAGCCGCACCGAGCTGGCTTTCCAGAGTTTTACCCTCCCTGCCTATGATGGAATCCTGGTATATGTCTACGATCCGGAACCGTCAACTTTCGACAGCGAGAATACTCTAACCTTTGACACCGAGCCTTATTCACAGACCTACTCGATGTCAGAACTGGCTGATTTACAGGAGATCGTTGATGTCGGTAACAACCAGGTTTCCGTCACTGCGATGAAGCTGGATCGGCTGGAATGTGGTGAGGGTTACCTTGAGGGTCGCTGGATCCGACAGGGACGTGACGGCAAGCGCGGCAATTTCTACGGTCGCTGGATTGGCGCCGATGGTCGCAGTGCCGGTCATATCCGCGGGCACTTCGGTGAGCGCGACGGCGAGCAGGTTTTCTTCGGCAAGTGGATCAGCCTGGGTGGCCAGTTCCGGGGATTGCTGAAAGGAACCTGGGGTTATGGCAATGACGAGATGCCTGATGCCGACTATCTCGGTTGGTTCCGTGGCATCTATGCCGACGCCGGAGGCGCGGAACTTGGCGAACTCCAGGGCGGCTGGGTTGCGCGCAATCCCGCTGTTGGTCCTGCAGACGATGAATTCGAACCCGGCGATTTCGGTCAGGATGACCGCAACGGTCGTCACGCCGGCAGAGGATATGGCGGCTTCCGCGGACAGTGGAACGCAAACTGCGACGAGGAGTAGTGCGGGCAACAATGAAGGTACATGGGCCTCAACTTGAGCGGCCTGCGTTTACATAGATCAGTAACCCGCCTACCGAGCATCGAATTGAGTCGGGTGTACTGGGAGAGGATGTCGGAGATGAGCCGGCATCCTCTTACTTTTTCAGGGATACCATAACGTTCCCGCTTGAGGAATCGCCGTATCAGGGTTTAGCGGATTGACTCACATCGGCGAGGAAGTTGAGCGCAGCCATGCGAGGATTGACGTTGCGGCGGAGTTCCTGCATCGTTGTTTCGATTTTTTCGATCGAATAGAATAGTCTGCCGGCATCACCAATCGACGAGAGCAGCGACCGATACCCCGACTCCAGATCAGGATAGAACAGTTGATCGGAAACTCCCTCGGCTGAATCAGCGGAATTCAGCAGCAGTGTGTCGCGCAGAAACATTTGCCAGTGCCTGCAGGCACGTTCGGCACCCTCCCGAAACGCTATTTGAGCATTCTCACCATGCTTGATCAGCAAGTTGGGCGGCGAGGTAGTGAAAGCATCCTGCATGATCTTCCAGCAGCTATCTCTGCCCTCCAGGAGTTCGCCCTGATTCAACGCTGCGAGGTTGTTGAGCGAGCCACCGGCCAGGCGCGTGAAGGTAGTAACCTGCGCATCGGAAAGCTCGAGATGCTCCCGAATATATTGGCGAACGAATTCATCGCTGAGCGCCGGGAAGTTAACGCGC
>JBECKX010000006.1:0-6407 GCA_040235515.1 Candidatus Zixiibacteriota bacterium | reverse complement strand
CGGGTTGGCAGTATCCTGAGATCTGCCGGGTCAGGCTATTCCTGGAGGGGGAGGAGTATACCTCAGTTGACTTCCGAGAGACCATGTGGTCACTGAAGTGCCCGATCACAGTGATCGACCGGGAAGTGGGCTCGATCGCCGTCTACTACACCGAGGAGATGCCGAAAGAGGATCATGGGCCCTTCCTCAAGGAAGAAAAGAAGCTGATCAACACGATCGCTGATCGGCTGGCCAGTTTCCTCACTTACCAGCGGATGCATAGTGTCTTCACCGAGTATCAGACTGCCGCGCAGGAGTTGAACAGTGAGTCTCGTGCCGAGTGGCGGGTGGTGCTCGACTTGCTGCACAGAACCGATCGCGACCTTTATAACAACATCGCGAACAAGATGCTCAACTACCTTTCGTGGAGTGGCATTGAGGAGGCAAAGCGGCTGGCGCAGATCATCACTTCCCAGATGACGGATGAGGATGACGATATCTTATCCGATTCGAACATCCCGCACCAGAAACGCAACCTTGCGGCGGCGACCGATAAGACGTGCAATCAGATTTTCAAGATGGCGGCAGAGCATTTGTCACCGTCTGAGATACTCGCATTTGTGCAGCGCTGGATTCAGCAGGACAAACTGTCGTTTCTGATCAAGACTCTCTCCCACATGGGTTCCTCGCTGGCGGACCTGAGTGATGCGATCCGTCGGTTCCAGCGGATGACGCCAACCGAGGATCTGGAGCTTCCCAAACCGACCCGGCGTGGGCTCTCGGTCAGCCTGATCAGGCGCATACTCTCAGAGCAGCTGGAATATATCAACGTAGCGAAGAACTTCATTGAATTGCACGACCTGTACGATCTGTTGCAGCGTGTTGTGTATCTGCCCGATTCGCGCGGGTTGCTGGGTGGTAAGGCCGCGGGGATTATCCTGGCCGGGCAGGTGTTGAAGCGTGGTGCGGAATCGGAGGAGTTGCTGCAACACATCAAGACTCCGAAGGCTTACTACCTCACCTCTGACCTGATTTTGCAGTTCATGAACTACAACAACTTCGAGGAAGTGATCGAGCAGAAGTACAAGGAAGTGAACCAGGTACGGATGGAGTACCCGAATGTAGTTTACACGTTCAAGAATGCGAGTTTCCCGCAGGAGCTGGTGAAGGCGCTTTCGGTTGTGCTTGACGATTTCGGCGAGGCGCCTTTGATCGTCCGCAGTTCGAGTTTGCTCGAGGACCGGATGGGAACGGCATTCTCCGGCAAGTACAAGAGCCTGTTTCTGGCCAACCAGGGTACGAAGGAGAAGCGGCTCGACCAGTTGCTTGATGCCATCGCGGAGGTGTACGCTTCGGTGTTTGGTCCTGACCCGATCGAGTATCGGGCCGAGCGCGGCTTGCTTGATTTCCATGAGGAGATGGGGATCATTATCCAGGAGGTGATCGGCAAGCGAGTGGACAAGTACTTCCTGCCGGCTTTCGCCGGTGTGGCATTCAGCCGCAGTGAGTTGCGCTGGTCGCCTCGGATAAAACGCGAGGATGGCCTGGTGCGGCTGGTACCGGGGTTGGGAACGCGCGCGGTCGACCGTACGGCGAACGATTATCCGATCCTGCTCTCACCGGGACAGCCGGGGTTGCGGGTTAATGTCAGCCGTGACGAGATGGTCCGTTACTCGCCGAAGTTCATCGATGTCATCAATCTTGAAGCGAACACTTTCGAGACGCTCGAGCTTGAGAAGTTCCTGCGCGATTTTGGTGACTCGATGCCGATGATCAGTTCGATAGTATCGCTTGACAAGGGTGATCGACTCGTGCGGGCAAGCGGACTGGAATTGAATTTCCATGATGAACATCCGGTGGTGACCTTCGACGGCCTGCTGAACAACACCAGGTTTGTCGCACAGATGCACGCAATCCTGCGGACGCTGGAGGAAAAACTTCACACCCCGGTCGATATCGAATTCGCGCACGATGGCGAGGATTTCTACCTGTTGCAGTGCCGCCCGCAAAGCGCGGTCGATGAATCAGCGGCGGCGCCGATTCCGCGGGATGTCCCGAAGGAGCGGGTGCTATTCACCGCTAACAGGTTCGTCTCGAACGGGCGCGTGCCGGACATCACGCACATCGTTTACGTCGACCCGATCAAGTACTCGCAGCTTCCGGATCGCCCGCAGATGCTGGCTGTGGGGCGCGCCGTCAGTCGCCTGAATCAGCTTCTGCCGAAACGGCAATTCATTTTGATGGGTCCCGGTCGCTGGGGGAGCAGGGGAGATATCAAGCTTGGTGTGTCGGTGACATACTCCGATATCAATAACGCGGCGATGTTGATTGAAGTGGCGCGGCAGAAGGGCAACTACGTTCCTGATCTATCATTCGGGACGCACTTCTTTCAGGACCTGGTGGAGGCGCGGATACGCTATCTCCCGCTTTATCCGGATGATCCCGGTATCATCTTCAACGAAAAATTCTTAAGGACGTCGACGAATCTCCTCTCGGAGATCGTGCCTGAGTTTGCCGAACTGCGTGATACGATCCGGGTGATCGATGTGCCGGCGGTCACCGACGACAAGATTTTGCAGGTGCTCCTGAATGCCGACCTTGAGCAGGCGATAGGCATAATCGGGTCGCGGCGAACCGGTGGTCAGCTAGGGTTCCTGCCTGAGAAGACGCACGAGACGAAGGGGGAACAATTCTGGCGCTGGCGCCTTGGCATGGCGGAGACGATTGCATCGCAGCTCAAGCCGGATCGATTCGGCGTTGTCGGGTTTTACGTGTTCGGCAGCACCAAGAATGCCTCGGCGGGACCGGGCAGCGATATCGATATCCTGATACATTTCCGCGGCTCGCCGCAGCAGCGCGAGAACCTGTGCAGCTGGCTGGATGCATGGAGTCTCTGTTTGGCGGAGATCAACTTCCAGCGAACGGGATACAAGTCTGATCGTTTGCTCGATGTCCATATCGTGACTGACGAGGATATCAAGAACCGCACCAGTTACGCGGTCAAAATCGGGGCCGTGACTGATCCGGCGCGAGAGCTAAAGATGGGCGGGGCGCACTCGGGTGGCCGATCGTGTAATCCTGAGCAGCCAGAGATCGGGCGTCGGCGCTAGGGAATCACGATCAGTCAGTGGGCGGGCTCGCTCCGATAATGCCTACACCAATCCACGTACTGCATCTTCCGGTTTCTCCAGATCAAACCTGATCAGAGCCAGTTCGGGGCCGTCGTGTGCGGCGCCGATCATCGTGGTTCTGCCGATCGAGTCGATCCAGCTGCCGGATAGACGCGCAGATTCATGGATATGACCATGCAGCGTCACGAGGGGCTGAGATCTCTTGATCAGCCGGCTGATAGCGATGCTCCCCACATGGAGGTCGAGGGGAACGTGGTCGACCATTTTGCCGTCGTTGTTGCAGCGGTCAAGTTTGGTATCGTGTGGGGGGGCGTGAAACAGGAAGACCGCGTTGGTGAGATCGGCATCTGTCACAAGATTATCGAGATCTTTCGCAATGGTGGAATAGCGTTTCTCGTGGGCTGAGACTTCAACTGTCCGCCAGCCATTTTCGGGAGAGACATCACCGGGATCAAGATAGCGTGAGACATCGTATCGCTCCCAATCTTTGTGCAGGAATGGAGTCGGGGGAACGAAGTTGTAGCCATACACGACGTACTTCCCAGCCACCAGGCGGCGATTGTGCGCATACTCCCAGAGGCCGAGTTGCTCGCCGGCCAGCAGGTCTTGTTCATCCAGCGTGTGATCATCATTACCGAGGATGATAAAGATGCGGGGGTAAGCGTCTCCCATCTCATCCCGCAACAGTTGAAACTCCCGGATGAGGAATGATCGGATGAAATTCTCTTCGATTTCAGGTTGATTCTCTTCCAGGCGCAGTCCCCCCGGCATGATATCGCCCCCGATAAAGAGGAGGTCGGGTTTGATTTCGCGAAGTGCAGCGAGCAATTTGCGATAGCGTGTTGTATCGCCATGAAGATCGGAAACGAAGAGGCAGTTCATTATGGGTAGCAAGATAGCATTTGCGAGCCGCTTGCAAAATGAAGAGTTGAGTTCTGCATGATCCCGGCCGATAGGAAAAATAGTGGGTAAAAAGGTCAATGTCGACCGGAAAAACTGATGAAACGGTGAAATGGACAAAAATCCCTCGTTTTATCTAATATTTCGCTTGACGGTATTGAAAACAGGGGTAAATTGGCACTTGTGAAATTTTTCGCAAGCTACTGATAACTACGTTTTAAAGACAGGTATGGAGTTGTCATGAGTACTACTATGACTGATCCGGAGACCAAAACTATGTTCAAACCATCAACACCGGCAGTCGCCGACTTCATGGACAAAGTGAAGGCCAAGAACCCAGCCGAGAACGAGTTTCATCAGGCGGTGTTTGAAGTCGTCGAGTCACTCATTCCGTTTCTGGACAAGCATCCAGTTTATCGCGAATCGAAGGTGCTTGAGCGCATCTGCGAGCCGGAACGAGTGATGATGTTCCGTGTCCCGTGGGTCGATGATTCAGGCGAAGTCCAGGTCAACCGCGGGTTCCGCATCGAGATGAACAGCGCGATAGGCCCTTACAAGGGCGGTCTGCGTTTCCACCCGACGGTCAATCTCGGCATATTGAAGTTCCTTGCGTTCGAGCAGGTTTTCAAGAATAGCCTGACCACGCTCCCGATGGGTGGAGGCAAGGGTGGTTCAGACTTTGATCCCAAGGGCAAGTCTGACAATGAAGTGATGCGTTTCTGCCAGGCATTCATGTCTGAGTTGTTCCGTCATATCGGTCCGAACACCGACGTGCCGGCTGGTGACATTGGTGTTGGTGGACGAGAGATCGGCTTCCTGTTCGGGCAGTATAAGAAGCTGAAGAATGAGTTCACCGGCGTGTTGACCGGCAAGGGTCTCAACTGGGGCGGCAGCTTGATTCGTCCGGAAGCCACCGGGTATGGAGCCGTCTATTTTGCCGCCGAGATGCTCAACACCCGCAACGAGACTCTGGAAGGCAAAACCTGTCTTGTCTCAGGATCGGGCAACGTCGCGCAATACACGATCGAGAAGCTGCTTGACCTTGGCGCCAAGCCGGTTACGCTTTCCGATTCGACCGGTGTCATTTATGATGAAGCCGGGATTGATCGCGAGAAGCTGCGCTTCATCATGGATCTCAAGAACATCCGTCGTGGCCGCGTGAAAGAGTATGCTGACAAGTACAGCACAGCGGTTTACAAGCAGGTCGACAACTCGCTCGATTACAACCCGCTCTGGGATCACAAGGCTGACTGCGCGTTCCCGTCTGCCACGCAGAACGAGATCAATGGTAAGGATGCCGAAAACCTGATCAAGAATGGTGTTTATGTCGTGAGCGAGGGTGCCAATATGCCGTCGACTCCGGATGCCATTAATATCTATCTCGACAAGAAGATCCTCTACGGTCCGGGCAAGGCTGCCAATGCCGGTGGTGTTGCGGTTTCGGGTCTGGAGATGTCGCAGAATAGTATGCGCTACAACTGGACGCGTGAAGAAGTGGATCAGAAGCTGCACGGCATCATGAAGGCGATTCATGAGCAGTGCCTGATCTATGGTAAGGAAGGCAATTTCTGCAACTACGTGAACGGAGCCAACATTGGTGGTTTCGTGAAGGTTGCGGATGCGATGCTGGATCAGGGTATCGTCTAGTTTTGATTTGAATTTCAGTACAAGGATCGAATAACCTCACACCGATCTTGTACCGGAACCTCCTACTGGTTACCGGAAAAGCAGTCCCGATTCCCTCGGGACTGCTTTTTTTGTGGGGGGCAATCTTCTCCCCACCAGTCATTCACCCTCACCCCCTCTCCCTCAGGAGGGAGAGGGGAGTAGGCAGTCTCGACGACTGCCGATTTGTCGGGAGGACGAATGACGGGGTGTGTATCGGACCGAGCTCTGCACGCCAGCCAGTTCTAGTTTCATGCGAGCTTGTGAATCAAACTGTGATCGATCGTATTGTAGATAGCAATGAAACAGGATGTATCAAACATAGGTGAACGCGAACAGCGACGCAGGCGTCTGGCAGGGCTGGCGGGGTTGTTGCTGACGATTGTGCTATCGGTAGCATTCATCATCAGCCGGGTTGAGTGGTACTGGTATCTCGTGCTATTCATTCCATCACTCGGTGCGATGGAGGGGGCGCTGCAGGCGCAGGAAAAAACCTGAGTGTTGCTGGCGGCGCGCGGTCTGCGCAATATGGATGAGGGGGAGGAGAAAATCGACGACCAAAATCTCGTGCGGCAGCTACGGGCAAAGGCGGTGGGAATACACAAGAAGTCGATTGCTGTGGCGGTAGTGTTTACGGGGTTGATGATGTTGGCGGGGAGGGTGTAGTGGGGATTGTGCCTGATGATTGCAACCCTCACCCCCGGCCCCTCTCCCTTGAAAGGGCGAGGGGAG
>JBECKX010000189.1:0-31693 GCA_040235515.1 Candidatus Zixiibacteriota bacterium | reverse complement strand
GCCAGCAACGGTACATCAACCTGCGAGTACTTGCCGACCAACAGCAGATTGAAGTCAACGGCGACGCGGCCCGGCTTCTGGGCCGAAAGCTCCTTGAGATACTGAACCTCAAAGTCGGTGAGTTTTTCGGTCGAGAGTTGCAGCAACTGCTCGAAGCTGTTCTCGTTGTTTTCCGCAAACCGTGAACTTCGATACATCTCCGCTTCGTCAAGCGATGCTGTCTCCAGCAACCCACCGGCGTACTCGATCAGTTCCGCCAGCGTCTCGCAGCCCGGTTTGATCGGATAAGTGCCCGGGTACTTGACCTCACCAACAATCTGCACCTGCTCCTTGGGTCGGAAATTCGCAATCGCCCTGACAAAGAGTCGGTCGTCCGGCTTGAGGGCAATGTTGGCAGACGACGAACGATCCGCCAGGACATCGCGCAGGTTGACATTCATCGCCATCGTTGTCGAATCGTCATCGGCAAACCGAATCAACTCTGCCTGTCCGAGGTCGGCGTCAAGCGAGGGGCCGAAAGAGAGGTCGAGGAGTGTGGAGACCCGGTCTCCCTCACGATACTCGAACTTGCCCGGCATCGTAACCGCGCCGAATGACTCGATAGTGGCGAACGAGTCTGAAATGGCCGGGACATAGATCTCGTAACCCTCGTGAAGATACGGGTTCATGTGGCTCTGTCCGGTTGCTTCGAAGTAGGCGAGGTCGGCGACCACGGTATCGCTGTCGCTGATGAGCTTGATACTGCGCCGCGACCCCTTGGCAAGCAGCCCACCCGCTCGCGTCACCGCCTCCGAAACACGATCGGCGGCGCTCACCACAACGGCGCCCGGCATGCCAACCGCACCCGTCACGGCGACTTTGAAATTGCGTACGGCTGCGAGCGTCACGGATGCTGACTGATCACGATAGCGCGGACGAAGCGCAGCGAGGATCTTCTCCTTGGCTTTCGCCAGCGTGATCGGACCCAACTTCACCTCACCCACCCCGGCGATCGAGACAACGCCTTCCGGCAAGACCTCAAGTGTCAACGGGGGGAGTGACATTTCATAAAACGAAACCAGGAGTCTGTCGCCCGGTCCGATAACGTAGACATTGGGATCAACCGCCCTGTCGAGCAGAGCGCCGGTATTGTTGAGCTGCGCTTCCAGCGATTTCACCTGCTCCCGGCTCTCCTGCAAATCCGCAGAGATCGGCAGTTCCTGCGCCGACGCAGGCGTGTTCCACACGAGCAGAGTCAACAGCAGCACTGCCTGTCCCCTGAACGTGGCAAACCATTTTCCGGCTTTGACTTTCTCTACCAGGCTACTACGATTGGATCGTGTTCTATTCATCATGCTCTCATCTCAGCTTACACCACGAACGATTCTTCAGTCGAATCAAAGGATATACTTCCGCAAATCCTCATCCTCGATGATTCCCTTCAACGTGCTCTGAACCTTCGTCTTCGTAACTCGAATCTTCTTGGTCTTGCCGTCGGGCAGGTTGAACATTACCTCTTCGAGCAGGCTGGTCATCAAGGTCTGAAGCCTGCGTGCGCCGATATTCTCAGCGGTTTCGTTTATCTGCGCGGCCATTCGGGCGACCTCTTTGATCGCGGCATCATCGAATGTGACAGTAACCCCCTCCGTTGCCAGGAGCGCCGCATACTGCTTGGTCAGAGCGTTTTGCGGTTCGAGCAGGATTCTGACGAAATCATCCGCACTCAATGAATCGAGTTCAACGCGGATCGGGAAGCGGCCCTGCAATTCCGGAATCAGATCGGAGGGCTTGGTTGCGTGGAACGCCCCTGCCGCGATGAACAGCACATGGTCAGTCTTGACCATTCCATACTTGGTGTTGACGTTTGAGCCTTCCACGATCGGCAGGATATCACGCTGCACGCCCTCACGCGATACGTCGGGACCGGAACCCCCTCCGTCGGCATCGGCGATCTTGTCGATCTCATCGATAAAGACTATGCCCGAATTCTCGACTCGCTCAAGCGCCTCTGCGATCACCTCATCCATATCGATCAGCTTGGCGGCCTCCTCCTGCTCGAGGATCTTCAGCGCCTCTTCGACGGTCACCTTACGAACCTTCTTTTTCTTGGGCATCATCCCGGAAAAGAGGTCCTGGAAATTGACTCCGAGTTCTTCCATGCCCTGAGGCGAAAAGACCTCCACGACCGGGAAGCGATTCGAGGGGACTTCAAGTTCGATCGTGCGGGTGTTCAGATTGCCGTTGCGCAGTTGCTCGCGGAACTTCGCCAGCGTACGCTGGTACTTCTCTTCCGCTTCATCCTCCGCGACCTGAGCCTCGCGGTTTCTGGCTGGTCGTGGACGGGGGAGAAGAATTTCGAGCACGCGATCCTCAGCGAGTTGTGCCGCCTTCTCCTTGACCGTTTCAGCTTTCTCTTTCCGCACCATCTGGACCGACAGTTCCACCAGGTCGCGGATCATAGACTCGACATCGCGGCCGACATATCCCACTTCGGTGAACTTGGAAGCCTCGACCTTAACGAACGGCGCACCGGCCAAATTGGCGAGTCGCCGTGCGATTTCGGTCTTGCCCACTCCTGTCGGACCGATCAGGATGATATTATTCGGTGTAATCTCGTGGCGGATATCATCCACAACGGCCTGGCGCCGCCAGCGATTGCGCAAAGCGATGGCGACCATCTTCTTGGCGTTATCCTGCCCGATGATATATTTATCTAATTCTGCTACTATCTGCTTCGGGGTGAGTTGGTTCTCCAAAGTTCCTCCATCTCAGCGCCTCAAACGACTGCCTGAGACTGGCAAGTATAATGCTACTGCCGGGGTAAATCAATTCCAAATTGGCGTTGGTTCAGGGGAGCGTCGCCCAAGTCTACTTCAACGTTTCGATTGTGATGTGGCGATTGGTGTAAATACAGATATCCGCGGCGATTTCGAGCGACTTGCGAACGATCTGTTCCGCCCCCAGTTTGCTGTTCGTCATCAGCGCCCGACAGGCCGCCAGGGCATAGGGACCACCCGAACCGATAGCGACCACGCCATCATCAGGCTCCACGACATCCCCCAGCCCTGAAATCACCAGAGCATGGTCGGCGTCTACGACGGCAAGCAGGGCTTCCAGCTGACGCAGGTATTTGTCCCGCCGCCAGTCTTTCGCCAGTTCCACAGCCGCCCGCGGCAGATTGTCGGAGTACTCCTCGAGCTTGGTTTCGAAGCGCTCGAACAGGGTAAAGGCATCTGCCGAAGAACCTGCGAATCCGGCGAGGATTTTCCCCTCACTGAGTGAGCGGATTTTGGTGGCAGTTGCCTTCATAATCGTATCATCAAATGTCACCTGGCCGTCTCCACCAAGCGCGACTTTGCCGTTGTGGCGGAGCCCAAGTATCGTAGTGGCATGAAACATCAATCTCTCCTGTGCGCCCGTGGATGAGCGCGTTCATACTCTTTCTTCAGTCGTGATGTCGTCAGGTGAGTATACACCTGGGTGGTCTTGACCGATTCATGACCGAGCAGTTCAGCCACCGCCATCAAATCGGCACCATTGTCGAGCATGTGGGTCGCGAACGAGTGCCGCAGCTTGTGCGGAGAGATGCTCTTCCCTTCACGCAGCTTGCCCGAATACTTCACGACTATCCTGGCGATCGATCGGGAGGTGAGCGGATTGCCCGATCGACTCAGGAAAACTCGGTCGTGTCCCAATCCGAATTTCTCGGCGCGGCGGGTAAGATAAGCTTTCAGCCGCTGTACCGCAATCGAACCAAAGGGCACCATCCGCACTTTCTTGCCCTTGCCCCTGATACGGAGCAAATTGGCGTTCCAGTCAATCGCAGTCTCAGAAAGCTCTGACAGCTCGGAGAGGCGCAGCCCGCACTGGTAGAAGATCTCAAGGATCGCTCGATCGCGTAAACTGAGGAAATCATCCCCCGTCGGTAGCTCCATCAGTTGAGCCGCCTGCGCTTCCGACAGGAAGTCGGGCAGCTTACGATCCAGCTTGAATCGCTGCCAGCCGAGGTCAAGTTCGCTGTCAAGATACCCCTGAGATTGGAGAAACTTGATGTAGGTGCGCAACGCGGAGAGCCGCCTGACGATACTGCGATTGGAAAGCGACTTGTTCTTAAGACCGTAGAGATAGGTTCTGATGGCGGGATGAAATCGCTGCTTGAGCTGAGCATCCTCGATCCCCTGCTCATTCCAAAACGTGGTGAAGTCGCCGAGGTCGACGGAGTATGCCCGCAGCGTGTGTTCGGAGTAGCCACGCACGTTTTTCAGGTAGTCAATGAAGGCATCCAGGTACTTTACGAAACTGCTCGACATGTGCGCAGTTTAGGGGGATTCAAGCTGAAGGGCAATGCAAAAGCGGGCGGCGGACGCGGCAGTCAGGTTAGAGCCGACTAACCCACTTTCGATTTGGCCGACTTACGGCTGGTCGCCTTTGTGGATGAACTCTTCGAGCTTTTCGTCGACGACTTTGAAGTTTTCGAAGCTGTCTTTGCTTTGGAGCCGGCTTTCGGTTTGGCTTTGGTGGTCTTTGTGGTTTTTGCCTTGCTCGACGATTTCGCGGCAGTCTTGCGAGTGGTCCGCTTGCGCGTTCCCTTCTTTTCTGCAGCCTCAGCCAGCAGCGCCAGCGCTTCTTCCATCGTCACCTGCATCGGATCCTTGTCTTTGGCCAACTTGGCGTTGACTTTGCCATCCGTCACGTAAGGACCATAGCGGCCGGTGGCTACCTGAATCTCTTTCTTCGTTTCCGGATGTTCGCCCAGTTCCTTAAGGATTTCTTTGGTGCGCCCCTTGGCGGTCTTGAGCTTCTCTATCGCCTCTTCCAGCGTAATGGTGAAGAGCTTTTCGAACGACTCGACGCGACGATACAATCCGCCCCGCACGACATAGGGACCGTAGCGGCCCAACCCGGCGGCTACCTCTTTGCCGGTCTCAGGGTCGATTCCGAGAGAACGTGGAAGCGAGAGCAGCTTCAGAGCGAATTCAAAATCGACATCGGCGAGAGTCACCCCCTGCGGCAAACCGGTTCGTTTCGGTTTTTCCTCGGAGTCAGACTCACCCTCCTGCACATAGGGTCCAAAGGGTCCCAGGAGTGCGTAGACATTTTTCCCGGAGACGGGGTGCTTGCCGAGCGGTTCTTTGCTCTTACTCTGGACCTTGATAAATTCATGCGCTTTCTCGGCGGTTAACTCATCGATAAAGACATCCATTGGAATCGAGGCGGTATTGCCCTCACCACCATCACCGCGCTGCACGTATGCCGAGCGGCGACCGATGCGCACATGAATCTTGTCACCAGTTTCAGGATCATTACCGAGGTAAATCTCGGGATACTCTATAGAGGGCAGTTCTTCTTCGATCTTTCTTGCCAGCCCCTCACCGCTGTCACCATTACCGTGGTAGAATTTGGAGAGGAATTCCACCCAGTCGGTTTCACCCTCGGCGATCTCGTCGAGTGCGTCCTCCATCCGTGCGGTGAACTTGAGATCGATGTAATGGTCGAAATGGCTACGCAACAGGTGCACCACCGCCATGCCGACGTAGGTAGGTATCAACGCGCTGCCGCGCTTGACAACATACTCGCGTGCCTGAATTGTTGAGATAGTCGGAGCGTAAGTGGATGGACGACCGATCCCCTCTTCCTCCAGTCGTTTTACCAGCGACGACTCCGTATAGCGCGCCGGCGGCGTGGTCTCATGCCCCAGCGGCATCAGCTCTGCGAGTTTGAGTCGCTCGCCACTGTCAGCAGCACCAACCTTATCCCCTTCCGACAAGTCAGGAAGTACGGTGTCGGCGGTCTGACCACCATAGACCGTCAAGTAACCCGGGAACTTGATCATGGAGCCGTTCGCGCGGAAGGTATGTGGTACTCCGTCGATTTCCACCGTGATCTCAGCTGCCGTCTTGTCCAGAATTGCGTCCGCCATCTGTGATGCCAGCGCGCGGTTCCAGATCAGGCTGTAGAGCTTGAATTCCCGTTCATCGAGAAAGCGTTTCATCTGCGCCGGGGTGCGGCGAAAATCGGTCGGGCGGATCGCCTCATGCGCCTCCTGGGCAGATTTTGACTTGGTCTTGTAAACCCGCTTACCGTCGTAATACTGATCCCCGAATTCATTCTTGATAAAGGCACCGGCTTCTTGCAGCGCTTTTTCTGAGAGCGTGAAGGAGTCGGTACGCATATAGGTAATGAGACCTTCACGGTCGCCATTGCCGATATCGATGCCTTCATAGAGTTCCTGTGCGACACGCATCGTTTGGCGGGGCGAGAATCCAAAAGCGTTTCCTGCGGCCTGCTGAAGGGTAGAGGTCGTGAACGGCGGCGACGGTCGCTGCTTTGTCTGTTTCTTTTCTACTTTGCTGACCACCCAGGGTATCAGCTTCTGCGCGTCGGTGACAATCTTTTCGGCGCCCGCCTGGTCGATTTGGATCACCTTCTCCGGCGCAAGTAACTCACCCGTTTCGGGATCGAAATCTTTACCATTGGGGAGCCTTCGCTCGCCGACCGAGACCAACTTGGCTGTAAACTCGTTGCCATCACCAGCTATCCTGGCCTCGACATCCCAGTAGGTAGCTGATTTGAAGCGCTGGCGTTCTTCCTCGCGTTCGACGATCAGCCTCAGCGCAACGCTCTGAACGCGCCCGGCACTCAGCTTGGTGCGTACTTTTTTCCATAGTACCGGCGAGAGCGAATAGCCGAAGAGCCGATCGAGTATGCGACGACTCTCCTGCGCCTTCACCAGTTGTTCGTCGACGCTGCGCGGATTCGAAAGCGCCTGCTCTATCGCAGTCTTGGTGATTTCATGGAATGCAATTCGGCGTACGGGGACCTTCGGCTTGAGCACTTCCAGCAGGTGCCAGCTGATCGACTCACCCTCGCGGTCCTCGTCCGTTGCCAGTAGCAACTCATCGGCATCCTTGAGGAGGTCTTTCAACTCTTTGATATGCTTCTTGCTGTCGTTCGGCACGACATAGATCGGTTTGAAGCCGTTATCGACATCAACCGCCATGCGCGCCCACTTCTCTGCTTTTACTGCCTTTGGAATCTCGGATGCCGAGCCTGGCAAGTCGCGAATATGCCCGTAGCTTGCCGCAACCTTGTAGTCAGGTCCCAGAAAACGGGAAATAGTCTTGGCTTTAGCGGGGGATTCTACTACAACAAGCTTCACAGACAGCTCACTCCAGGGTGGAATTTCAGATTTTGCTCGGTGCCCTGCAATCGATCAGCTACCGCGGCCGCTTGCGGCTGTACAGCAACCTATCAACTACGGAGCTATTCCTCGTCGCCGGGACGATTCTCGTACTTGTACTTGATGCGATTGTTGAGAAGTTCCTCGAGCGCGATGCTCGTAACTTTTCGATAGTCGATATCAACTTCGGCATCTTCGGTCATCAACTCCAGCTGCGCCAGACGCTTCATGTTGACCATGCGTGCGCGTTTGGCGGCTGCAATGACAGCCTCGTAGTGATTCAGAGTGATATCATCAAGTTTGTCCATCAATAAGACTTTGTGTTCCTGTCCTCGCATCGTTTATTCCTCACTCGGAAAAGAGATTGTGCCGCAACGAGCAACCTTTTGCGATTCGGCTTTGATGATCGCGTCGATCAAAGCCACAGTTTGCTCCAGGTCATCATTGCAGACAACGTAATCATATTTCGTCCAATTCTTCATTTCCTTTAACGAACGCGCCAGCCGCTGCTTCAAAGAGGCAGCCGACTCGCTCTTGCGCCCTCTGAGTCTCTGCTCAAGGGCTTTCAGGCTCGGCGGCATGATAAAAATCAAAACCGCATCCTTCCGCCAACGTTTGATCGCCCTCCCGCCGTTGATGTCGATATCGAACAGCACCGTCTTCTCTTTTTTCAGCGCTGCTTCCACCGAATCCTTCGGCGTACCATAATACTCCCCAAAGAGGCGAACCGTTTCAATGAACTCGCCACGCTTGCTTTTGTTCCGGAATTGCTCGTGCGACAGAAAGTAATAGTCGCGCTTATCACGCTCGCCGCGCCGTTTCGGGCGGGTCGTGGCGGAGATCGATTCGACGAATCTGCGATTTCCGGCCAGCAACCGGTCGACAATCGTAGACTTGCCGGTGCCGGAGGGTCCAGATAACACTACGATGAGCGGCTTTGATTTGTTTAGGACCCGCAGGTTCTTTGCATCGACTCGCCTACTCTGTGAATCACGCACGCGCGGGCTCATTCGATATTCTGTACCTGCTCGCGGAGCTTCTCAATTTCTTCCCTGATCTTTATGACCTCGGCCGAAATCTCATAGATCGCAGACTTCGAGCCGATCGTATTCGCCTCTCGGTTCATCTCCTGCAGCGTAAAATTCAACCGCTTGCCCGAATCACCCTTGGCGCGAACCGCTGCCTTGAACGCCTCGCAATGGCTGACAAGTCGGACACACTCCTCGGTGATATCCGCCTTCTCCGCGAGGATTCCCAGTTCCATATTCAAGCGCAGGCGGGTTTCGTCATTATCGCCGATCGCCGCTCCCGACTCGCGCAGCCGTCCGACCACGTCATTGAGACGATCCCGATACCGCTTCAACGAGCGACCCCGGAGTTTCTTGATCCGCGCCACCGACTGCGTAATCTTGTTTACACGCTTAAGCATGTCAGCGCTGAGGGCCTTGCCCTCCGTCTGACGAGTGCGATTCAATGAGCGCACGGCGCGCCGAACAGCGGCTATCAGTTTCTTGACATCGTTGTCATTCAGCGGGTCAGCCGTTGTGACCGAAAAGAGGTCGGGCAGACCGACAAAATCTGCCACTGAGATTTGTCCGGCGAGCTTGAAACGGCTCTTCAAGTCATTGAACATCTTGAAGTAGAGTTTCGCTACATCCTCATTCAGCACGATTGTCTCGGCGTTGACATCCTTGTCATCATAAGTGAGGAATACATTGAGCTTCCCCCGCGAGACCATGTCGGTAATCGCTTCCCGTATCAATCCTTCGTACTCCGCGAAATTTTTCGGCAGGCGCAGAGAGATTTCCAGAAAGCGGTTATTGAGAGATGTAATCTCGATTGTGACTTTCTTGCGACCAACGGAGGCTACCGCCTTGCCGTATCCGGTCATACTTCGAATCATGAAATGGCTTAACCCTTCAGCTAAAGCTTCCCATTAAAACAGGGAGTATGGGTGATTGTCAACGAAAAAGTCCTCAGATCTCCGCCTGTCCGACAACGATGCCGTCGTTGACAGTTACGTAACAATCTGATAGCTTGCGCGCAAATGAATCGTTAAAGTTGAGCGTTTTCGATCAGATTGAAAGAGTAGAAAGTACGATATGTTCCCCCGCTCCGCAATCATAAGTAGTTTTCTTGCAAAGGAATACGAACAAATCCTGCGTGGCTCGCTCCTGGTGAAATCGGAGTACCATCGGCGCAACAAAGATTTCCGTTTCCTGTTCCGCGGCCGGGATCAGCACCATATCTGCTACTCTTTCGCGCCGCCAAAATTCGTCTTGCTGTCAGGCTGGCCCGAAAAAATCACGCCGCCGACCGACTCGATCGCGATCTGGCTCGAGGCAAATGACCATAGTGTTGTTGCCGTGAGCGGTCCGAAGAATGACCGAATCATTGAAATTCAACTCGAGCGAGCGGATGACCGCGGTGCGCTTGAGACCAAACGCATCGTCTTCGAACTGTTGGGGGCGCAGTCGACCGCGCTCCTGGTGGACGAGAACGGGTTGATTTTGCAGGCAACCCGGGTTACGAGCGATGAGCGCTCACTGCGGCCGAAACGGTTCTATGTCGCGCCCACGCCGATTCCCTCAGTGCTGGAGGCCGGTATGGTGACGATAGGGAGCGATTCAAATGTGACCTACTCTCTCGACTACAACGAGCGCGGGTTTCGCGTGCTGCCTTCCCCCGCTGCAGAAGCGCTCGACCTCAGTTTTCCTCTTACCTCCCTGCACGCCTACCTGCAGCGCCACAGTGAGGAGACGGCCGGATTTGCCCAGCACAAAGCACGAGTGATCGGGGTGCTGAACCGCGAAATCAAGAAGAACCAGAAGACAATCGAGAAGACATTGGCCAAGCTGCAGGCTGCCGAAGACGCGGAGCGGCTGAAACGCTGGGGGGATATCTTGATGGCTGCTCCCGATGCCAAGGCAACCGCAGGAGTCGTTACATTGCACGATTTCTACTCGGACGAGGAGATTGAGATTCCGTTGCAGCCCGGCAAGGGAGTCATCGAGACAGCTTCACACTTCTATCGCAAGGCCAAGAAACTGCAACGATCGAAAGGTCCCCTCGAGAAGACGCTCGCCGAGTTGCGGAGCGCAACGGCGGAACTCGAGCGGCAGCGCTCAGCGGTGGCCGACGCCCCTGACACGGGCGCGCTGCAGACCGTGGTGGCGGAGTTTCAGATCGACTTGAGCGGCAGCGGTGGCAGTTCCGCTGGTCAAAGGGAAGCAACTTCACCATATTACCGCGAGTTCATCGCCTCCACGGGCGACAGAATCCTCGTCGGCAAATCGGCCGAGGGGAACGCGCATCTGACCTTCAAGGTGGCGCGCGGTTTCGACCTCTGGTTTCACGCGCAGCAATCTCCGGGATCGCATGTGATCCTGGTTCGGCAGGATAAGAATCGCGATCCGCTGCCGAAGGCCATTCACGAAGCGGCGCAGCTGGCTGCGGCCTACTCGACACAGAAGAAGTCGCAGGCCGTGTCTGTTATCTATACGGAGCGGCGTTACGTCCGAAAGGTGCGCAAGGGAGCGCCCGGACAGGTGATACCGCAGAATGTGAAATCATTGCTCGTGGAACCGGGCATTCCACCGGGGGTAAGTGAAGCGAGCTGAAGCGAACACAGATGAGAAAGTTGTATCTACTCATAATAGTCGGGCTGGTGGTCGCGGCCATACTCTATTTGTTTCGACCGCAACAGTTGAGTCATCCTCGCGCGGATGAGTTCGTGGATGTCTACGTTGATCTGGCGATGCTCCAGCAGTCGGGTGACACGGCGCAGGCAAGATTCCAATTGCAGCGTGATTCCGTGCTGGCGCTGCATGGCTTCACCGACAGCTCGTTGATTGCTCTGAAAGCGGAATTGAACAGTGATCCGCTGTTGCTCGCTCAGATCTGGGATCAGATAGAAATCAGGTTGCGCGACCTCAAGGATGAGTATAGCCCCCTCGACCTCTCGGCTCACAGCGACACCCTGATCTCAAAGAGTAAGCCGGCCAGGTTCAAACATCTCCGCGGGCGCGACAGCAGCGCTGCAGTGCTTCAGGATTCTACAGGGTAAACGCGCCCTCGATATGTTCCACATCAAGGTCGTTGCCGCGCTCGGTAACGATGACAACATCAAAACGGTATGATTCATAGGTTGCGTGTGCGCCGGCGAGATACCCCTGCGCGGCCTCAATTATCGCCTGTTGTTTGCGCTCATCGACGCGGTAGTGCGCAGGACCAAATGATTCGGAGCGTTGCCCCTTCACTTCCACGAAAATCAGCTCACTTCCTTTGCAGCAAATGAGATCGATTTCGTTGCGGGAATAGCGATAGTTGCGAGCTACGACTTCAAAACCGTTGGCTTCAAGATACCGGGCAGCCGCGTGCTCATACCTCGTGCCGAGTTTCCGCCTGTTCATCCCCTAATTCCATGCTCATCTGTGGTTCAAGTAGAGTGAAGCTGCGCCTGTGTATTTCAACGGGACCGTGAAGGGCAATCATCCGCCGATGTTCCGGGGTGGGATATCCCTTGTGACGGTCAAACCCGTAGTGGGGAAACCGCTTGTGGAGCCGCAACATTATTCTGTCCCGTGTGACCTTTGCAAGAATCGACGCACACGCGATCGGCAAGATGATCGAGTCCCCCTTGACTATTGCCCGCTGTTGGAGCGTCAATTTTGGAATCGTGATATTGCCGTCGACAAAAACAAATTCGGGTCTGGGAACCAGCTTGCTTACTGCCTTGCGCATGGCGGCAAAGGTAGCCTGAAGAATATTGATTTCATCGATCAGTTGCGGTGGCGATTCCGCGACCGCCCACGATACTGCAGTTTCGGTAATGTGCTTGAATAAACGTTCTCGCGTTTCGTGGGTAAGCAACTTCGAATCGTTTATCTCTAACGGATCGAAGTTGTCGGGGAGGATTACAGCCGCTGCGACAACGGGACCCGCCAGCGGCCCCCGGCCCGCTTCATCGACACCGCAAATGACTGCGTTCTCAGGGGTAATGCCCTCACGCCAGTTCTTCCAGACCACCATAGCAGGTATGGTGACGAATTTGACTCGATCCCACAAGCGAAACAGTGCCTCTGATGGTGGACAAAAAGAAAGCGGGTGGCTCAGGGAGTCACCCGCTTACGCAGTTACTGCGAATTCTTATGGAAGGAACTCAAACCGTACTCTTAGTTCGAATCCTTCTTCTTCTCCGTGATACGAGCAGCTTTACCGGAACGCCCACGGAGATAGTTCAACTTCGCGCGACGGACACGCCCCTCGCGCACTTTGGCGATCTTCGCAATATTCGGCGAATGCAATGGATAGATTTTCTCCACCGCGATGCCACCTGATACTTTGCGAACGGTGAATGTCTCACCGGTGCCGCCGCCACGACGACCAATGACAACGCCCTGGAATACCTGGATGCGTTCCTTGTCGCCTTCCATAATTTTCTGATGCACAGCAACCGTATCGCCGGGACGGAAGTCAACCGTCTGCTCTTTGAGATATTGCTGTTCTATCTCACGTAAGATGTCCATTGTTAGCTAATCCTCCGCTATTTCAAGAAATCAATATTATCTCAAACTCAAGTATGGGTGATCGGTACTTTCTTACTCCGATCAACCGTCAAAATCTTCACCCGATGTGATCCGCTCAAGCATCGCCCGATCAACGTCAGCGAGGTTAGCCCGCCTCAGGAGGTCGGGTCGGTTCTGCCAGGTGCGCGCAAGCGACTGGAAGCGCCGAAAACCCTCGATCTGAGAGTGATTGCCATCGAGCATCACCTGCGGCACGCTGTAGCCCATGAACTCCGCCGGGCGCGTCCAGACCGGGGGACCGAGTAACTCATCAGCAAACGAGTCACTGATCGCACATTCGATCTTACCGATCGAACCCGGCAGCAGTCGAAACACCGACTCGAGTATGACGAGCGCGGCGGTCTCACCACCATTGATCACATAGTCGCCGATCGAGACTTCCTCCAGATCGAAGAGGCGATTGAGGCGTTCATCAACGCCCTTGTATCGACCACAGACTATGATGAGATGTTCCAGCAGCGAATATTTCACCGCAAGAGGATGATTATACGGCTTTCCGGCGGCAGATGTCAAGAGGATGCGTCGTTTTTTTGTCTCGCTGCTGTATAGCACGTAAGAGAGGGCGTCGTAGAGTGGCTCGATTTTCATCACCATTCCGCCACCCCCGCCGTACGGTTCATCGTCGACGCTGTTATGCTTGTCCTTGCTGAACTTACGGATATCGACCAGTTCAACCTCTAAGGTGCCGGCCGCTATCGCTTTAGCGAGCAGAGACTGCTCCAGTGGCGAACGGAAAAACTCCGGAAATATGGTGAGGATCGATATCTTCATTCGGCTCTATCTGCTCGATGGTTTTTCTCTGGATTCTTCGGCGAAGTCACGGCCGACGGCAACTGCGGCGTCAGACCTGTGGCCAATTCGTCTACTTTTTGCGGCTACGGCTAGCTTCGGCAGGTTTCTCCGGTATCAGCCCGGGCATCGGGAAAATCGTGATCTTCCCTGCCTCGCGGTCAACATTCCGAACGACTTCCTTGATCGCGGGAATCAGGATCTCGTTTTTGCCCTCAACTCGCCAGACATCGTTTGCCGGAAACGGCATGACTTCGACCAGTTCCCCCAGGGTGACGCCATCCTCGGTGACGACAGTCATCCCGACGAGTTCGAACTGGTAGTAGTTGTCCGCGGGTAGCTCGACGACCTCATCCTGCCTGACGCAGAGATAAGCTCCAACCAGCTTCTCAGCTTCGTCGCGAGTCTCGACTCCCTTGAATTGCAGCAAGAGTTGCGACTTGTTGGCGCGCACCGCGGCGATCTCGTATTCAGTTGCCGTTTCGGAGGCGGGGAGTTCGATCAGAATACTCGCCCTGGCTTCGAAGCGCTCCGGGAAGTCGGTTAGCGGAATAACCACAACTTCGCCTCGAATGCCTCGCGCCCGCACGATTTTGCCAACGGCTACCAGTTCTTCTCCGGCGGTGTTTTCCCTCTTCCTCTCGCTTTTCGCTTTGTCAGGGGAGCCTTCGGGCAATTCAGCCTCTCTCGACGTGGCCACCTATTCCAGGATTTCTAGTACCGACCGCTTCCCGCGTTTTGCCGAGACGGCCAGCATGATCGTTCTGATGGCTTTGGCGGTAGCACCACCCTTGCCAATCACCTTTCCAAGGTCACTCTTGGCGACCCTGAGCTCGTAGACAGTCGTGCGTTCTCCTTCGACTTCGCGCACCTGAATCTCGTCAGGATTGTCCACCAGAGCCTTCACAATCGTCTCCACAAACTCCTTCACATCAATTCTCCATAGTAAGGAATTCTCAGTTTGTGCCTGGTTCCCTCCAGGCACTGGTCACAGCGTGGGAGTGCGCTTCAATGTGCTCTCGGTGCATCTATAGCTACGCGTCACTGAAGATTCGGTATTCTGGGCCTGCTGACTTAACCGGTTGAATAACTTGTTGGCCAGGCTCCAAGGAGTACCTGAAACGCCTAACTTCATTCTGTTTCGGATCCGGGTCTTACTCTTTGCTCTCCTCTTCCGCAGCTGGGGCGGCCGTTTCCTCTGAACTACTCTCTGCCGGCTTCTCCTCTTTTGCCTTGGCGGCCGCTTCTGCAGCTGCCTTCTTGGCGTTCTCGGCTTCCTCGGCAGCCTTGGCGGCCGCAGCCTTCACCCTGCGCGTACGCTTCTTACGCTCAGTGATCGTGGTCTTCAGTTCCATCTCGGAAGCGCTCTTGCCGGCGCGAATCGCTTCCCATTTCTCGTTGAGCCCGATATGCCCGAAGAGAGTCTTGACGGTATCGGATGGCGTCGCACCCTGTTTGAGCCACTCGAACACCCTCTCTTCATTCACGGTGAATGTAGCAGGCCGCTCGATCGGATTGTAATGACCCAATTGTTCCACAAATCTACCATTACGTGCGCGGCGCGAATCAATCGCCACCAGGCGATAGATCGGGCGTTTCTTCGATCCCATGCGCCGAAGTCTAAGCTTGACTGACAATCGTTACCTCCAGTTTGGTCAAACTATACTCAGTTACTAATATACAACAGCACGGCGACGCGATGTCGCCTATTTATCATCTCTTCCGGAATCACACATCCAGCTACTCGCTGCGCTCGATCAATTGAAGAACTGATCCGGTATCATCTTCTTCATTTTACCGCCACGCATTTTCTTAAGCATCTTCTGCATCTGGCTGAATTGCTTGACGAGGCGATTAACTTCCTGAACCGAATTGCCGGAACCGGCGGCAATCCGAGCGCGCCTTGAGCCATTGAGTAACTTGGGGTTGCGCCTCTCTTCGAGTGTCATCGAGAGAATGATCGCCTCCACCCGCTTCATCTGGCTCTCATCGATTTCTGTATTTCGCAGGGCATTTGACATCCCCGGGATCATCCGCATAATCGAGTCGAGGGAGCCCATCTTCTTGATCTGTTGAAGCTGTTTATAGAAATCCTCGAAATCGAATGTAGCCTTGCGGATTTTCTTCTCGAGTTTCTCAGCCTCTTTGATGTCGATCGTCTCCTGTGCTTTCTCCACCAGGGAGACGACATCGCCCATGCCGAGGATTCGTGATGCCAGACGGTCGGGATAGAAGACCTCCAGGTCGGTCAGTTTCTCACCGGTCGAGACGATCTTGATCGGCTTCTCGGTGACACTACGGATCGACAGTGCGGCACCACCGCGTGCGTCGCCGTCGAGTTTGGTCAACGCGACGCCGGTTATCTCCATCTGTTCGTTGAACTGCGCCGCCACATTGACAGCGTCCTGACCGGTCATCGAATCGGCTACCAGCAGGACCTCGTGCGGGTTGACCCTGGCTCTGATCTGCTTGAGTTCCTCCATCAACTCAGAGTCGATATGGAGGCGACCGGCGGTGTCGAAGATAATCGGGCTCAGGTTGTTGGCGCGAGCGTACTCAGCCGCTTCTTCACAGATCTGCGGTGGCTTCTTGTCGACATGAAAGACTGGAACCTCAACCGATTTGCCGAGCGTCTGTAACTGCTTGACGGCAGCCGGACGATAGATATCAGCGGCGACCAGCAACGGTCGCATATTCTGCTTCTTATAATGGAGGGCGAGTTTGCCGCAGAGGGTGGTCTTGCCGGAACCCTGCAGTCCACAGACCAGCAACTTGCCCGGTGTCGATCCGAACTGGATCGGTTCGTTTTCCCCGCCAAGGACGTTGACCAGTTCGTCATGAACGACCTTGACGATTTGTTGTCCGGGAGAGATCGAACGCAGCGTTTCCTGGCCATAGGCCTTGGCTTCGACGCCGGCAATGAACTGCTTGACTACCTTGAAGTTAACATCGGCCTCCAGCAGTGCGCGCCGAATCTCTTTGACAGAATCGCGGATATTCGCCTCGGTCAGCTTACCGTGACCGCGAATCTGCTTAAATACGCCTTCTAATCTTTCCGAAAGTGAATCAAACATAACTCTCCAATATAGAACGGTAAGTATACGAAGAGACGGCTACGGAAGCAAGGGAAATGGTGGGGGTTGTCGCGGTGGAAGGCAAGCTCTGAGGCAAGCCGCCTAGTAGACCCTGCTGCCCAATTCTGCCGGACGGCGCGACGGCTGCAACAGGGAGAGTGAACCATCCTCCTTTTCAACGCCCAGGACAAGTACTTCCGACATGAAACCGGCGATATTCTTGGGAGGAAAATTCACGACGGCGACGATCTGCATCCCGAGCAGTTCTTCCTTCGTGTACGCCAGTTTGGCCTGAGCGGAGGACCACTTCTCTCCGATTTCGCCGCCGAAATTGATACGGACCTTGTAGGAGGGATTGCGGGCACGTTCGAACTCCTGCACTTCAACAATCTCGCCCACCCGCATATCAACTTTAAGAAAATCGTCATATGTGATTTGGGACATTGATTAACTCCCCAAGGCTAGATGTATGCTTTGATTTGCGACCATTCGTCCAGTTTCTGCCGATATGAAATCCGCGCATTGGCTGGACTGGTCGATGGTAAGTGTAAGGTGCGTACGGACGTTACCAGCTTCCGGCCCCAGCTTGCCGCCTTCTTCCCATTGAAACAGACCAGCGCAAGCGACGCAAACCTTCCGGCGTCGATGACATTGAAAATCGGTTTGACGATTGCCGAGTCAAGACTGCCTGCCCGCTCGCACGAACTGATGACGTCCCACAATCCGATGCCAACTTTGAGCAGCGCCTCGGTCCGCTCTCTATACGTGAGCCTCACGAGTTCGAAGCCGGTAATCTCGGAGATAATGCGCCAGAAGTGGTTCCTCGGATTACCGTAATATTGCTCCAGTTCCAGCGACTTTTCAGAGGGAAACGTGCCGAGAACCATGACTCGCGTTGACTTGTCGGCGATTGGCGCCAAACCTGATAAGCGTCGATTCATACTGCCACTTCAGTTTGAGGGCAATCACTCCAGCTTTAGCCCCTGAGCGATTGAGTGAAATGTGTCATGTCCTTTGCTCTGAAAAACGAGCTGCCGGAGACAAGAATATCAACTCCCGCGGCACGTGCCTGAATTGCAGTCTCCTCATTGATCCCGCCATCGATCGAGATCAAGTAGTCCCAACCATTTTCCCCACGCCACTGCTTTGCGGTCCTGACTTTCTGCAGGACATCGGGGATAAACTTCTGACCGCCGAATCCGGCGTAGACAGACATCACGAGAAACAACTCGAGGTGTGGAAACAGGTGCTTGTAATCCTCTACCGGCGCGTCGGGATTAAGCGCCACCCCCGGCTTTGCTCCTTTGGCCCTGATCTGTTCGAGCAACGAGTGGTCCTCCTTGATCACTTCACCATGCACGGTGAGGTAATCGGCACCGGCATCGATATAGGCATCGACGTACGATTCCGGATTGGAGATCATCAGGTGAACATCAAGTGGCAGCTCGGTGATGGCATTAACCTGTTTGATGATGAAGGGACCAAAACTGAGATTGGGAACGAAGTGGCCATCCATGACATCCACATGAAGCAGGTCCACGCCGGCCTCCTCCACCAGCTTGATCTGGTCGGCCAGTTGCGTAAAGTCGGCGGCGAGCAATGAGGGAGCGATCTTTGTCATCGATTCAGCATTCAGGGTTACTCTGTTCTTGCTAGTCGGTTCTGGACACCACCAGGCTCACCGAGTCTCCCTTCACGAGGGAGGTCCCGCGGCGCGGTTCCTGGTCGAGCACGGTATTGGGCAGATAAAGTGTGTCCACCACCTGGTATACTTCTCGCACTGCGAGGCCGAGGCTCTCCAGGCGTTGTCTGGCCCGTTCGAGCGGGATACCGATCAGTTGCGGCATCGAAACGACATTTCTGCGTGTCCCCTGATTAACCGCCAGCGAGACATTGCTCCCCAGCGGCAGGATCGTGCCTGCGGAGGGAATCGTCTCGATCGCGATCTCTTCCGGAAGCGTATCCACGCGCACCCAATAGATATCGCCGACGGTGAACCCCGCCTTCTGCAAAGCGACATTCGCCTGCGCCAGCGGCAACCCCACAACTTCAGGAACTTCGGCTGTTCGCAGACCATCCGAGACCACGACTTTGATGCTCCGGCCAGATTTGACTTTGGTGCCGGCGAGTGGAATCTGCGTGAGGATCACACCCTCCGGTTTCTCGGATGAGAACTCCCTGCCCGCAATTTCCAGTTCAAGCCCATAGTCATCGACGATCTCCTGCACTTCGTATTCAGTCTTTCCGACCAGTTCGGGCAAGGGGAATTCATCGCCATGCCGGGTAAAGAAGGGTAAGACGATATCATCGGCGATAAAGAAGAGGATCAGCAGGGCCACGATCGGGACTGCGAGGTAAAAGAACAGTCCGCGCCAGACACGATTCATCGACTCCATCGTCGAACCGCCCTACTTCCGCCGCAGGGCGGCAGCGAAGAGATTATCGAAGTATTTCAAACCGGGATAAGTGCGCAGGAATTTGTCTTCGCCGATGAGGTCCTCATGCTTGAAAGACTCCGGCACGTGGAGTTCCAGATCGGTGTGATTGGCAAGCATCTGTCCGATGACTTGCTCGTTTTCCATCCGCATGATCGAACAGGTCGAGTAGACGATGATGCCACCGGGATTGAGCAGGGTAGCCGCGTTCTCCAAGAGTGCGAGCTGCAACGCCGCGAAGCGTTCGACATCCTTCGGTGTGGTGATCCAGCGTCCCTCAGGAAACTTGCGGAACACGCCGGTACCGGAGCAGGGAGCGTCGAGCAAAATGCGATCGTAAGTGCCGGACTTGAACTTGCTGCCATCCGATTGCACCGTAAAGACGTTGCCGATCTTGAGGCGTGAGAGATTCTCCCTCAGCATACTCAGCCGCGCCTCCGAGACATCCACGGCGGTGACGCTTCCACTGGAACCGACGCGGTTGGCGATATCGGTTGTTTTCCCGCCGGGAGCGGCGCAGAGATCGAGCGCCGTCTGGCCCGGGTGGACATCCAGAAGCTCCACCACCAGACCGGAAGCTTCATTCTGTATGATGAACTCGCCCTCATCGAAGTGAGGCAACTGAGTGGGGTTGACGTCGGAGATGATGTGGACGTAGTTTTTCAGGAACTTACCCTGCTTGAACCTGATGTTGTTCTTCTGCAGTTTGGCCAGATACTTCTTCAGGTTCTCCGGATCCTGGTCGAGCCGAATCTGCAGCGGATGCGGCTCGTTGCCGACGCGCAGGAACTTCTCAACCACGCCGTCAGGAAAGTATGACAACAGTTCGCGCACGAACCAGATCGGATAGGAGTAGTACTGCGTGAGGAAATTGAGCATGTCGCCACGCAGTTCGTCGAAGGTCAGTTTCTCGATATTCTGCGCGATATTTTTCAGGACGGCATTCACCATCGAATCTGCGCCGGGCGTGTAGCGTTTGGCCAAGTTCACGGTCTCGTTAACCGCGGCGTAATGCGGGATGTTGCACTCGGGAAGCAATTGGTAGCAACCAAGACGCAGAACCGTGATGAGTGAATCGGAGTGAGAGGATAATTTTTTGCGCAGATATTGGGAGAGGATCAGGTCAAGACGCTTTTGCATCTTGATCGTGCCGGTTACCAGATAGACTGCGAGGTTCAGGTCGTAGCGCCCCCTGAATCGCTTCTGCTTGAGCTGGACCAGTTCCGACTGGAGCGATTCGGGATTCCGGCGAGCAGCCATCAACACCCTGTATGCTTCGTCGCGGGGGTTTAATCGTGCATCGTTCATCAACTTACCTCGAAGGGGGACAGTCTGCGCTCGCCTTGAACTACGAATAACGCTCTGCGATGGATTTTCAAAGTCAAAACTTTATCTTCGTCGAAATAGAGGCACTGAGAGAGCACCTCATCAGGCCGGACAAATCCGAGATTCCCCAGCCCCAGCGCCATCTCCAGGCGCTTAGAGCCGGAGTCAGATTCATCCAGATGCAGATCAAGAATGGCGGGTCTGACGTCGACCTCCTTCGTATCCTCGCCCCGCTTACGTACGATAACTATCGACTCCTTATTCAAAATCTCTTCTGCGCGGTCTGGTGAGATGTCGGCGCTCTCGTTGAGATCAACGTCGTAACATGCCATGTTGATTTGCGAAGCGACCGACGAGACTTTTCCAAACACCGGCCTCGCCTGAACTACGGCAAATCCGGCAGGAAGTTCCTGATTCAGGCGGTGGAGAAACTCCTCCTGGTAGGGTTGTTCCAGATGCAGATCGAAATACTCCGCATCGGAAGTATACCCCAACGCCAGCGGCGGGCCCAGCGAGACCTTCTGACGCGGCTGCTGACCCTGTGTGTACTCTACCGGTATACGCGCACGGCGGATGGCGCGTTCAAACATCTTCATGCAGGCCAGATGGCCGACGTGGCGCACCTCTTCCCCCTTGCGCCACTGAAGCCTGACGCGACTGCGCGGTACGGCCATTGCAGTCGAAGTCTGTGTCACGCGTTTCGGCTTGCGGCCAAAACTGCGTTTCTCCTCCGACCGGGGTGCCAAAATCTGTTCAGCAACTTCCGGTTTGGCAAGCACAATATCACCGAGCGTGAAGCCGCCGCGTGGTTTCTTGCGCTCAGCCGGAAATGCACTCTCCCGCTGCTGGCGAAGCTGTCTGGTCGAGATGCCGAACCCCTCGCCCGGCTCGAATAGTTCACGCTCGATTCCCTGCGCCGTCGCAATCTGCGTCAAATCGATTTCACTCGCCGCGATTGCCGCTTGCCAGGTTTCGTTATCGAAATGTTCCTGCCAGGAATCAAAACGCGCTCCTGAACTGTGGGCTGATCTGATCACCGGGAGCATGGCGTCACCGCCGCGAGCCAGCAAACCCTCGAGAACGGCCATATCAATCGACGGGCTGCGGAATTGTACATTGCGTTTCTTCACCCGAGCCTTGACGAAATCGACTCTCCGGTTCAATTCCGCCGCCGGAAGAATCGCGTCCCACTGCCACTTGGTAAATGGTCGCGGGATGAAGGGGGTCAAGGTCACCTGAATCGAATGTTTCTCACCATATTCGAAGCCAAGCTCTTCGGCGGTGGAGACTATTTCCGCAATCTCCTCCAGGTCGGAGTCAGATTCCTCCGGAAGTCCGACTTCGAAATACAGGCGGAGCGATCGCCAGTTTCGGGCAAAGGCGTTGGCAAGCAGTTCAAAGAAGGTGTCGATGTCAAAGAAGAGGCCAAGCGCTTCGCGCAGGTACTCGCTGCCTGCACCGAGGTAAAACCTCAGTGAACGTCTCCGACCGAAAGCCAGCTTATCAAAGTGATCGAGCGAGAGCAGATTCGGTGGCAACGGTGGGAGGAGGCAGCGCACACCGGCGTTCTGCAGGCGCTGGCCAAGAGCGCGCACGAGTGCGACGAAGTCCTCGCCGAACTTCAATACATCACCCTCGATTGCGAACTCCTCAAAGCCGCTGGCAGCAAGCTGATCGCTGATTTGTCGTGCGAAGGTTTCGGGTTTAAAACTGTGCGGAAGCAGAACCGTCAGCCGGTCGTGGAGGACCTCTTCGTACGGAATGATCGGTGAATGCACGAACTGGAAATCTTGCTTCAACTTCTCCCAGCCGTTGGCCACCGGCGTAATCCCCTCCGGCTGCAAGGCAGGCTGCGCAATTCGTTGTTCCAGCCACGACACGATGTCGCCGGTTACGATCTGATCAAAGAGCGTTGCCACGGCGGAGAGATTCACCAGACCAACCGGGAGGGCATAGACGCGAGTTCTGGAGTTGTGTCGCTCCGCTGCCGCAAGCGGCAACTTCCCCAACTCAAGGATATTGAGTACTGCGGTCAGATTGAGTTCGCTCGGAATGAGAAAAATCAACTCGTCGAATTCCGTTAACGGCAGGAGCGATTCCAGCGAGAACAACGGAAGATTCTTGCTCCGCAATATCGCTTCGGCGTCGTAGTCGGGTGCGAAAACGCGCTCGCACTGGATAGAGTTCTGGCTGCGGAAGAAATTGTAGCAGAGGTGCAGCTCCGGCAAGCAGATACCGCGATCATACTTATCGGGAACAACTAAAGCCACCCGTTTGTCAGGTGGCTTCAAGTAGGCTGTAGAATAATCCTGACTCCCCCATTCGTTTCCCCTGTAACGCGCCGGGCGAATTACAAACGGAAAGAATTCCTCTTCAAGAATTTTTTTCAGAGTCATCCTTGCTCAGATCTTTTCGTGGGCCACGGGGTTTGAACCCGCACCGAAAGTACGTGCTGACTTAAGTTAATCGATATCGAAATCTATGATATCAAGCCGCCAATCCGTAGTTCAATTTCGTGCTTGTGCTCATTCTCATGCGTGCTGGCCGTCGATGCGGTGCACTGCAGCAATTGGAGGCGCTTAAGCGAAAATTTCTTTTTCGTTACACTTGCACACTTCGACCATCCGGTCACCGAACTTCCACGACTTCTTGTCGCTGCGGTAGGTGGGATCGACGATGCGAATCGCTTCAATCGTCGCATTGCAAACCGGACAGACTTTGGCGTGTGACTTCTTGTTTGCCTTATCCGCAAACGATTGTCTCTTTGCCATTTATTCTGTTCTCCTCTCTTGTTTTCGGTCGACCCTAATTATACGCACTTCGGTTCCCTTGTCAAGAATACAACTTCTCCAAAAGCGGTACGAATTCGGCGAGCGGCTCGCGGTTCGAACTGTCAAGTCCTGTCAAGAGAATCCGAAATGAGTAATATGGCAGATATGACATCTCGCGCGCCTGCGGCGCCGGTGGGGATTTACCTCAATAACGCGGCGACCTCCTTTCCGAAGCCGCCGGAAGTTCTGGAAGCGGTTCAGCAAGCCCTCGAACAGCCATTGGCTGAGCAGGAGCGTGTCGGGGAGGATTCGATCGGCATCGGGATTCGTTCAACCTGCAGACAGGCTGTAGCGAATCTCGTTAACGCCAAGAACGCCAATGAGATAGTGCTAACCAGCGGTGCAACCGCGTCACTCAACCTGGCACTCCTCGGCGCGAATATCCTTGATTCACACGTGATTACCACGGCCGTAGAACACAATTCGGTCGTGCGGCCGCTCCATCACCTGCTCAACTCGAAAAAAATCCGGCTCTCTACGGTAGGCTGTGATTCTACCGGATGGGTCGATCCAGATGATATCAAGGCTGCAATGACCGGGGATACCCGGCTGATTGTCATTACCTATTCGAGCAACGTCACCGCCCGAGTTCAGGAAATCGCCGAAATCTGCCGGATCGCGCACGAGGCTGATTGCAGCGTGTTGGTCGATGCCGCTCAGGCTGCGGGGTTGATCGAAATCGATGTCCAACAGCTCGATGTGGATATGCTGGCGTTGACGGGGCACAAGTCGCTCTATGGCATTCCCGGAGCCGGTGCGCTCTACCTGCGCAAGGGACTGGAACTCGAGCCGCTGCTGCACGGCGGTACCGGTGCGATGGGCCAATCTCTCACCCAACCGCGACGGCGACCATTCCGCTACGAGGCCGGCACGGCAAACCTGCCGGGATTCGCGGCGATGGAGGCGGGGATTCGTTTCGTGCAGAATACGGGAATCGCCACCATCCGAAAGCGGGAGGATCAACTACTCAAAGCGCTGGCGGAGGGGCTCGAAGACATTGAGGGAGTCACCCTGCTGGGATACGATCGCGACTGCGAGCATTTGCCGATCCTGAATTTCCATCTTGACGACCTCGACCCCGATGATGTCGGTTACGTGCTGCAGAATTCGTTTGGCATTACCGTTCGCAGCGGTATCCATTGTGCGCCGCTGATTCACAAGCATATCGGTTCGCACCCGTATGGCAGCGTCCGTGTGAGTCCATCGTTCTTCACCAGCTTCGATGAGATCGAGGAATTCCTCTCGGCAATCAGGCAGATGTGTGGCGCGAGGGTAGAGATGTGAAGATCGTGGCCGTTCGGGAAGTCGAGGATTGTTTCGACAACACCGTGTCGCGCGATGTTGTCTTCGACCAGCCGACCGACCTGGAGTTCATTGTCTCGCTCGGTTCGCTCGGCAGGCTGCGTTACTACCACAACCTGGCGCGTCCCTTCTGGCGGCTGCAGGTCGAAGACCTATTTTCACTGAAAGGGATTCAGCGCAACAACGTCGCCCGCCTGGTCTTCAAGAAGGGGCACTACGCGGAGTCGATTGAGATGCTGGTCGACGCCGTGAATCGCTTCAGTCGTGAGCATCAGCCGGTACCGCAGAAGCTCGCCGAGGAACTCAGCTGATCTCCTTCTCGTGAGTCGAGTTCACGAACAAGATATTCCCGACCTTGTCGTAACCTTCAAATACGCTGCTCCCCCGTGCTTTCAACGATTCGCCCCGGAACCCAATAATGGTCAGGTCTGCGTCCGATGAATTTTCCTGGATGATCTGTTTCACTTCTTTGCCCTCCGGTTGCGGAAGCACCACGATATTGTTACGCGTGATCGGGAGCCTGCCCGCCTGAACCAGCTCCAGCAGACTCTCATACTGATCCTCCAGTTCCGATTCGGGGAAGACGGCGTAGAGCTTGATCAGCCCCCGCTTCCAATCCTCGTGTCCGAGAACGATGAAGGCCAGCAGGATCATCAGGTTGGCGTTATCGAAATCTCTTGAAGTCAGCCAGACATGAATCTCATTTCTGTAGCCAAAACCGCGATCGGAGCTGCCCAGGATGCACACATCGAAGTCAGCCGACCGCACCAACTGGTAGTTATCGATGATATCCGCGAGATTCTCAGCCCTGTCACGATCATACTCGAAGAGAATCATGTTGTTCTCTTTGCCGGAGATGCCGGGGAGCTGGATGATCTGCGCGATGGCTGAGGTCGTTGATGGACTGACCAGAGTATCGATGTAGAAATTCGATTCGGAGAGATGCGCCATCTTGATCAAGCGGTCGAGCGCTTCACGCGCGGAGTGGTGCGAGTCCTTCGAGAGATAACCCTTGATAAAATGGATATAGGTGCCGAAGCCGTAACGCGCACTGAGCCAGCGCAGGAGTTCGAATACCCCCAACCGCCGGAACGATTCGTGACCGAAACAGACAATCGATGGACGCCAAGCGGTGCGCTCCTCTTTCTCCGTCTTCTGTAAGAACACCTGTAGCTTGCGACTGAGTTGGAAAATCGCCCCCTGGAAGATGATCGCCATTCCCCGTTTCTCTTTGGTGTAGGCGGTGATGCTCATGTAAAGGATGATCATCACAGCCACCGATGCAACCGCGTAGCCGGGCGACATACTGAACATCAGCCAGACACACATCAGGAACCCGAGCAATGAGATATACCAGCGAGACTTGAAGGTCGGTCGATACGAGGGATCAGCCGCCCAGTGCTGCAAAAACGAGATCAGGCAAATCGAGCCGTACGTTACCATGAAGAACATCGAAATGATCTGCGCGACAAAATCAACGTCGCCGATCAGGAGGAAACAAAACGCTATCAGCACAACCACGATTGAAGCATTCACCGGCTCCGCCAGTGCTCCTTTGCCGCGCGCCAGCCATCCGTTAATCGGTTTCGCGGGAAAGAGGTTGTCGGAAGCAAGCGCCTGCAGCGTTCGCGGCGCAACCATGATCGAACCGAGTGCGGAGGAGATCGTTGCCGCTGCCAGTCCGATTGGAATGATCGGCCCCCAAACCGCTATCTTGCTCATCACGAGCTGGTCGGCGTCCAGGTCAGCCGGCGACGCCGAGATTGCCAGTTTGTAGGCGATGGCGACGTAGGTCACCATCCCGATCACCGTCGCCAGCAATGTCCCGAGCGGGATTGATTTCTTCGGGTCTTTCAGATCCCCCGACAACCCTACTCCAGCCGTCATTCCGGTGAAAGCAGGAAAGCAGATCGCGAACACGAGGAAGAAGGGGTCCGGCTGCTCGACCCTGTTGGTCAATATATCCACACCGGTCGGGGCGTCATAGCTGCCGGAGCCGAGGAAGAACATGAACAACGAAACCGCCAGTGTGGCAACCACCACATAGAGCGCCTTAACCCCGATATCAGCTCCCTTGGTCAGCATCAGCACCGCCAGCAGGATGAGTGTCGGGATGCTGAAGATCCGCTTGTCGCTGATGTCAATGCCCCAACTGGTGGCAGCGTGGGAGATTACCGGATCAAACGCCTGAGCGAATGCAACGATATAGAACGCCACACTGATCGCCTGTGAGAGAAAGAGGGCGATTCCGACCGAACCACCTATGTTCAGGCCGAAAGAGCGGGAGATGATGAAGTATTCCCCTCCACCCTCGACCTTCTGATTGGTGGCTATCTCCGCGATTGCCAGCGCGGTCGGGATTGTCACCAGGTGCCCGACTAAAACCACCGCCAATGTTCCCAGCAATCCGATATTGCCGACTGAGTAGCCGAATCGGAGGAACATGATCGCGCCGAGGATCGTCGCGATGGCGGTTAAGAAAACCGGAGCGGTTCCGAAGTTGGCTTTAGCGTGCTGAATGTTAGTTGTCATATATCTCTTCTTGTTAGGGCGTTCAATTTACGCGCTGTCGCGCTGCTCGGAAGCAAGTGGTACAGGCAGCGGTGAGCGCACGTGCAAATCACGCTGCGGGAATGGAATCTCGATCTCGTACTCGCGGAACTTGCGCACGATCGCACCGTTTAACTCCGATCGGATCTGATGATGTCCTTTCGGGTCAGATATCCACGCACACAGCGTCAGATTCCACGCCGAATCCCCGAAGCTGCGAAACAACACGTTACAGCGTGGATTGTTGAGCACTCCGGGGTGCTCCTCCGCGACTTCTGTTAGCGCTTTGATCACTCTATCCAGATCAGAGTTGTAGGAGACACCCACATCGATATCCAGCCTGATCTTCGTGTCGCCATGCGACCAGTTGATCACCTGCGAGGAGATAAACTGAGAGTTCGGCACGATAATCGTGATATTCTGCAATGACGAGATAGTCGTGGACCGCATGTTGATCGACATCACATCACCCTCGGTGTCGTTGACCGTGATGCGATCGCCGACATTGATCGGCCGCTCGAACAGGAGGATGACACCCGAGATGAAATTCGAAGTCAGGTTTTGCAGACCGAATCCGATTCCGACGGAGAGCAGGCCGAAGATTACCGCCAGTCCGCTCAGGTCGATGCCGATAAACTGAAACGCCATCAGTGTGCCTAAGATCATGATGAGATAGTGGCTGATGCGACGCAGCATGAACTGCGTCCCCTGGGCGATCTGGAACCGACCAAGGAGATTCCTGAGTACGAAGCGATTGACGAACCGGGAGAGGAGGAAGAAGAAGAGAAACACCAGCACGAACATCGCCAGCGATGCAATCGTGATGGAGGTATTGTTCAGCTTGAATAGTTCGTAGTGAAAGGCAGAATCAATCGCACCGAACAAATCTGACATGGTTTCCGGCATTGTGATTTGTCCTCCCACGAGTGAATTGTAACTGCTTGCCCAACTGGAGCGATACTACCTGATTGAGATAGCGCGAACAAATTCTTTCTGGCTGAAATCGGATTGAATCAGGCCTTTAGCCTGTTGAAGGAAATGGGAGCAGCGAAACTAGTTGTTGTCCTGTTCGAGTCTGGCAATACGTTCGGTGAGGTCTTCGATCTGATGTCTCAGCGACTTCAACTCCTTCATCCGATCGGGAAGGCGGCTAAGATGCGCCTCGAGCTTTTTCCAGTCACGTATGTCGCGAGCCGGCGAGCCGCCGACGACTTTGTCCGGTTCGACATCGTTGGTCACACCTGACTGCGCGGCGACGATGACTCGGTCTCCGATATTGATATGCCCGACCAACCCGGCCTGACCCGCAAGGACGACATAGTCGCCCAGCCTGGTGGAGCCCGAGACTCCTGACTGCGACACCAGCAGCGAGCCTTTGCCAATTTGCACGTTATGCGCGATCTGCACCAGATTGTCGATCTTGGTGCCCGCTCCGACTACAGTCTCCCCCAACGCCGCTCGGTCAATCGTGACATTGGCTCCGATTTCGACATCATCCTCGATCCGGACGCGCCCAACCTGAAGCACTTTGTAGTGAACACCTTGATGCTGCGCGTAACCATAGCCATCCGAACCAACGACCGCGCCGGCGTGTATCGTGACATTGTCGCCGATGATGGTGTCGTCGTAGATGGTGACATTGGGATAGATCAGGCAGTTCTTCCCCAGCTTACAGTTTCTTCCCACGACGCTATTAGTCATGATCCGCGATTCATCGCCGACTGTGGTACCGGAACCGACCTGTACGAATTCACCGACATGCGCCGAGGCGGCGATGTTGGCGTCCGCCGCGACAGCAGCGCTGGCGGCTTTACCGGCCGGGAGCGACGCCTGCGGGAGTTCATAGAAGAGCCTCAGACAACGGGCGAAAGAGTAGTAGGGATCGGGATGAATCAAAAAGCTGCGCTCAGACGCATCGTGCCGTTGTTTGGCGATCACCGCGCCTGCTTTGGAGTCCGCCAGAAAGCGGGCGTATTTTTCATTTGCCAGGAATGTGACCTTATCCGGCGTCGCAGTCTCGATCGATGCAACACCGGTTATCTCCAGGTCGGCATTGCCGATCAGTTCCGCGCCGAGGTGTTGTGCGATCTCTGAGAGCTTCATTAGCTATCCTTCACTCCTTAACTGGTGGAGGACTCGGTCCGTCAGGTCAAGGTCTTTGCTCCCGAACGCCACAGAACCGTTCGCGGTATCAAGGATGACATCGCAGCCTTCGGCGGCAGCGACCTTGCTCAACGCATCATTTATCTTCTCAAGCAGCGGCTTCGTCAACTCGCGGTTGCGCTTTTCGGCCTTCCCATCAGGACCGAAAATCTCCTGGGAGAAACGCTGGTAGTCCTGTCGTTGTTGCTGAATCTCGCGCACGCGCTGTTGTTTCTCGCTATCGGAGAAAAGGAAGGACTGTTCGTTGAACCGTTGTTCAAGTCCAACGATCTCACGTTCCGCTTCCTGCACCTCGACGTTCCAGGCTTCAACCTCTTTGTTGAACTGCTCCTGAGCGTCCTGAAACGGTTTGTATTCCCGCCGAAGTCGAATAGAATCGATGAACGCGATTGCCCGCCGCTTGGAGAACATGGACACAGGATTGGAACTATTGCATGTTTTCCAGTTCTTCAAGCACGCGATCGGTGATCTCCAGCTCCTTCCGGCCATAGGCGACGTTGCCATTGACCGTATCGAGGATCAGGTCGTAACCCTCAGCCAGTGCTACCTTCTCCAGAGCAGCGTTGATCTTTTCCAGCAGCGGCTTGGTCAACTCAGCATTGCGTTTTTCGGCACGACCCTCGGGGCCAAAAATCTCGTTGGCCAGGCGCTGCCACTCGGCCTTCTTCTGCTCGATAGCCTGCTCGCGCTCCTTGCGCTTGGCTTCCGAGAGAATCAAAGCCTGCTTGCTCAGCTCATCTTCCATCTGCTCGATCTCTTTTTGACCCTGCTCCACTTCCTGGTTCCACTCTTCAACTTCCTTGTTGAACTGGGTCTGCGCGTCTTTGAATTCCTGGTATTCGAGTCGAATGCGATACGAATCAATATATGCGATACGCGCCTGCGCTTTAGCGGCGACAGGAGCGATTACTGCGACAAGTAGTGCGAGAACCAACGCTGATTTGAGAGTTCCTTTCATTCGTTTTCCTCCGAGACCTCTTAAGGCGAATTAAATGCTAATCCAGAATCAGTAACCTGATCAAACTTGAGTAAGGATGCAGAATTTAGAAGCTTCTGCCAATCTGGAAATGCGGTTTCCAGCCCGGACCCTCGGGATTGTTGTACCCGTAGCCGAAGTCGAACCCGATCGTGCCCAATCCCGGAACGACCACGCGGAAACCTGCTCCGACCGATTTTTTCAACCCATCCACACGATCAAGATCGAACGGTTTAATCCGCTTTCCACTCAGCCAGGCGTTGCCCGCGTCGGCAAACAGCAGTCCATAAATCTGCTGATCCACCACCGGAATCTGCAACTCGGCGTTATAGACCAGCACCGAGCGGCCGCGCAGGAGACCACCCTCTGAGTTCACCGGTCCAACCGTTCCGTCATCATACCCTCTGATCATGCCGTCGGCGTAGGTTCCACCCGGCGCGAAACGCTCCGCATACGGAATTCCCGCATCACCGTCGGGGCTATCGATCACTCCAACGCGCATCTTCGTCACAAGAGCGATCTTCCAGAGGATGCGCGTATACTTGGCGACATCAAGAACCGACTTGTAATACTTCCAGTCTCCACCGAGCGCCCATCCTGACACCTCGTTATTAAGCGAAACCACCGAGCCTGCAGTGGCAAACTGGGGCAGGTTTCGGGAATCTCTCGAGATGGTCAGTCCGAGCGCGGATGTAGTCAGGTAATCATTCTCAAAACGCAACAGGCTGTTCGGCTCGTCTTTGTAGCGATCGCGGTAAACGTCGTTAAAGTCGTAGTAGCGGAGCTGTTCGAGCGTGTAGCGACCCACAACCTGGAAGTAGTCATCGGGCCAGCGAAGCCGCCTGCCCAGCTTGACTCCGAGTCCGCGGCTCTGTTCCGTGAACTCCTCGTCACCGAAGTCGAGGTTGCGATTGACATTGTAGAGATCAACTCCGAATAGCGTCGGTGTCCCGAACATCCATGGTTCGGTAAATGAGAGCGCGATCGAATTGCGTTCTGCGCCAAATGTCCAGTCGAGGCTTACATTCTGGCCGTTGCCCCGGAAATTGGGAATCCCCAGCCCGAGCGTGCCAACCAGCTTGTCCTGTCCCGAATAGCCGGCGCCGGCCTGAATCTGTCCGGTAGGTTTTTCCTCAACCTTCACCACGAGGTCGACATCGCCGTTCGGGAGGTCTTTGATATCCGGCTCGACGTTGCTGAAGTAATTCAGCACCATGACATTTCGCAGCGAGCGCATCAACAGCGTCCGGGAGAAAATCTGGCCCGGAGTCGAATGGAGTTCGCGGCGAATCACTTTCTCTTTGGTCTTGGTATTACCCTCGACATAGATCTTGTTGATGTGCGCGGGAACACCCTCAGAGATCTCAAACTCAACATTCAGCAGCGAGTCGACGGTCTGAACGTTGTCGTAGACCCGGATATGCAGGTAACCGCGCTCCTGGTAGGCGGAGTAAATCTCACCGTACGACTCCTCGAACTTCTCATAGTTGTAGACGTCCC
>JBECKX010000169.1:0-4328 GCA_040235515.1 Candidatus Zixiibacteriota bacterium | reverse complement strand
AGGGATGCTGAAGCTCGCGGACCAGATCGCCGTCCAGAGTATAGATCCGGATCGTCGCGCGGCTCGGAAGGTTTGAGAACCAGATTCGGCGAACACGCTCACGTGAGCCCGAAATGTCGTCGTCACGGTTCTCATAACCGGCCTCGATGTAACCACCGTCGGCGCGATACGGGTTCGGGAATACAATAACATCAAGCTTCCGCTCAACAACCTGATCCGCTGAATAGAGGGGGTAAACCTCCACAGCATTCGCCAATCTTGAACTCTCCAGCGGTCCGAGGTTGGTTGCCGGGTTGCCGAAATCAAATGTCGTCACAGCGAAATATTTCGGACGCGACGGCAGCAAACCCTCGAGCGTGTATTCATACTCGTAATAAGCGTCTACGGAGTCCTGCAGCTTCGGAGCCCAGACCATCTCGCCCGGCTGTGCGTCGGGATAAGTCTTCTTGATCTGTCCCTTACCGCCGAGGGTCGAGCGGTTATAGTCCTGGGTCGTAAAATAGTAGTACTCGATACCGTTGCCATCATCCCAGGCAAGGGCCTGCTCCGGTGACCCGTAATCGAGCGGCTCGAAATCATCGCCGTAGATGGCGCGAAGTTCCTCCATCGAGAACGGAATCTCCGTCAGTTCCCAGAACGGCGGGTCAAATGCCGTGTTGAGACGGAAACGATTATAATCTTCAAAGTCGTAGGAGGTGAGCAGCGCGAACTTGCTCAGAATCGGCTCATCTGCCATGTAGACGCGGTAACCCTCGAAGTCCTTCTTGAAGGAGAACGGGTCTTCACCGGTCTCACTCGCCTTGCCATTCCAGCGCAGCGTGACTCTGCCCGGCTCCGACACATAACGCACGATCGGAGGAGTCGGCGGCGGAGGTCCGGCGAAATCAGGAACGCCGTCACCCACGGAATAATAAAGCTCTCCCGTGCAGGGGTTGGTGATCGGCGGCTCGATGGAGATAATATTGTCGCCGTCGGTATCGATGCCGGGGTTGTCATAAACCCAGCCCGCCCACTGCGCGTTGGTCACGAGGTCCGTGAAATTCAGGCTGTTGTAATATGCATCGGGGTCGGATGCTGTGAACAGGCTCGCAGAATTGGGATCGGTGTGGAAGCGATCACCAGCCGTGTAGGCGATTGTGATCGGCAGCGTATCACCCGGCGGGATGCTGTTGAATGGACCGAACGAGAAGAGATAGCGCGTGTCGTATCCATTCGCGAGGTCGGTTCCGATATCCTGGTTCGGTGGCAACCAACCCTGATCGGTTTGATTCACCGCGGCGTAGATCTGATCGTAATCGAACTCGGCATGCGACATGATATAGTATTTGTTGCGATCACCCTCCGGGGTGCCGAGGATACCGCCGAAGTCGCGATTATTCTCCGCACGGCGGGGTCCCCAGTCGAGACTCGCATCACCATTGGACACCCACCAGTTAAACGAGAACTGCAGTTCCGGGTTAGGTGAACGAACAACGCGAGTACCGGCGACGCCGGTGGGGCTGAAGTCCTTGAACACACCGCCCTCCGGATCGCCGTCAAAGTCAGCGGTCCAGGCAACATTGACCTCTTCGATCAGGTCCTTGCAGGCGGGGGATGGGTGATTCAGCAGGTAACCGGTGATGTCATCGGCAAAGCCATCTGACGGGCCGGAGCCGTATTTCCAGATGTCAGCGTCGACATAGAGCGCCATGTAGGCCTTGCGGATATCCTTCTCGCCGATATTTATCAGTTTGTAGTCCACCAGCACGAAGTCTTCGGCATAGTTGTAGGACCATGAGTAACTGCGCTGCAGAACCTTGATATTGATCGGCTTATGCGGCCGGTTGTCAACTTCATCTCTGCCGGTCCACGCTTCGTCAACCAGCGTGTCAGTGAACTCCGCCAGGAAGTCCTGTTCGCTGATGGCATCCTCACTGTAGAAGGGTGAGGTCTTCCGATTCGACATCTCGATGATGTTGTCATCGGGCGCCTCGCGAGGATACATCTCATTGACCCGCTGCCAGCCATCGGCGCCGACAGAGACCAGAGTATCCTCATCTACGATCGCACCAATCCAGAGCGCGCCCTGAAAGAGGTAGATGATACCGGTACCTGCAGGAAACTCAAAGGATGGCGCCGCCTGGCCAAAATCCGGATCGGACTGATCGAGACAGTAACTCTCGGTCAGCCAATCGGTGGCGTCGGCGTACTGGCTTCCGAAGAAGCCCCAATTTGTGATCGTGAAGCGTACATTGCCCACTCGGTGTGAGCAGTTTTGCGTATTTGGCGTTACCGTGGTCTTACGCAGAGCCACCCTGCGCTGATAGTTGTCATCAGCCACCCTCAGCGCAGCCTGAACGGGTATCACGTAAACCAGGATTGCCAGCAACGCGATTCCGCACAGGCTTCTAACTCTGCCTCTGTTCATTCTGCTATACACAGCAAACCGAATCCTTCATTCAAAGATTGAATGCAGTCTTAAAATTCAACACTCACTCCGAGTCGAATATTGCGGCCCGGTCCCAGGTTGGTGGGATCGTCCTGAATCGGCGTACCGGCAAACACATAGTTGGTACCCGGCGACTTGGTGTTGGTGTTGTAACGACCCGTTAGTCCGTAAATGAACTCGACGTTTTCGGTGTCGAAAATGTTCTCGACCCAGAGCGTTACGGTGTAGTCAAGCCCGAGGAACGGGAAGCGTTTCCAGGCACGCACATCGACCTCGGAGGTCGCGGGGTAGCGCAATGAGTTAGTTTGCGGCACTTCACCCGGCTCCAGCACCAGGCCCGGATAGTCACTACCCGGAGTGTACGGATAACCGGAACCGAACTGCCAGATCACGTTGGCGCCCCAGTTGTCGGGCAGCGTCAGACCGAACAGACTCGGGTTGCGTGTCGGCGGTACGGTGAAGTCCACATTGAGGGTAATCTGGTGACGGACATCCCAGCTGAGCGGGAACTCCTGAATCGGAATCGCGCGATTGTAGAAATCGTCGAAGTAGTTCGAATTCTCGCTGGAGCTCTTTCCGTAAGCGAAGGAGTACTCGTAGGTGCCGGTGCCGCGGATATAGTTGCCGTAGCTCTTGTCAAGCTCGACTTCAAATCCACGAACGCGGGCGTAGTCCGAGTTCTGATAGACGTTGACCGCCGCCGGACCTGAACCCTCCTGCACGGAGTTGATCAGACCGAAGATGTCCTTATAGAAACCTGAGACGCTCAACACATAGTCGTTGGAGAGCTTGTAGCGAACTCCGAACTCGTACTGAATCGTCTTGTAGAAATCGAGGTTTTCGTTTCCAACGATACCGAAGGCGTTGGAAGCCTGCGTGGCACGCTGGTACATCAGATTCAAGTCAGGGAGCTGGTTGAAGTGACCGTAGTTGAAGAATACCTTGGCCACATCGGAAATCGGGTAGCTGAATCCGATACGCGGGCTGAAGCGGTTCTGTGAACCGACGATCGTGCGTTCACGCTGGTCGGCGCTTTCAAGATTCTTCAGGTCGGATGACTGAATGAAGAAATCGTAACGCACACCGATGTTGGCGACCATCGCACCATACTCCATGCGGTCCTGCACAAACAGCGCGCCCTGCGTGGGGGTGCGATGATAGAAGTCACGGAAGACTCCGCGATCGGGCCAGTCACCGCCATCCGGCACACCATCATACGTGAAGTTCGGATAGCGCAGGTCAGCCATATCGAGCGAATGGAAGTTCAACTCAAGACCTGTCTTGACCGCGTGTTCCTTACTGAACTGCTTGGTTACCTTGAAGTCACTGGTATAGCGGGTAGCGGAACGATTCTGATAGAATGCCCACTGCTCGTGACCTGAGTCGTAGAAACTGTCACGCTGATCCCACTGACCATTCTTGTTGACGTCGATGAACGGCTCACCGTAGTCGTAGGTGCCATTCGGGGCGTCGTATCTGCCGTTACCATTGAGGTCGACAAACGGGGTACCCGGCTGCCACGGCTCGTCCGGTCCTTCGTACTTCGACGAGTGGTTCAGATCCTGGTTGCGTCCCGGGTCGGCCGAGAGGATGAAAATGTCGATTCCGGCATCGTAGACGCCGTTGCCGTTAACATCCGTGAAAGGCTCGCCGAGGTTAAGGTCACCATCGGTGTAAGGCTCAGGATTGTCGATATTGGTGACGCGACCGCGCTCAGGGTCATAGCGGCCATTGTTGTTGGTGTCGACCAGCACATAGTCGCCGGCGTTCCATTTGCCGTCACCGTTCAGATCGACGAACTGCTCCGACTCGTACAGGTCCACGACGCCGTTGCCGTTCCAGTCGGTGATAATGGTGTCCACACCAACCGCGCTATTGCTGGAAGAGTTGCCCAAACCTG
>JBECKX010000153.1:0-19417 GCA_040235515.1 Candidatus Zixiibacteriota bacterium | reverse complement strand
TCGGGAGATATGTACCGCAGGGAAGTCCTTGAGCGGCTCGGAGGCTTTGACGAGGAATTCGATGCGTGCGAGGATGTTGAACTGAATTTTCGAGCCGACAAGATCGATCTGAAAGCGCTCATCTCACCAAAACTCACCGTTGAGTATGCAGCGCGCGAAAACCATACCTCTTTCGGCAAACAGCTCTTCCGCTACGGCGTCGGTCGCTACCGTCTTTTCAGAAAACACCCCGGCACGCTTGGGTTGGGAGCCATGATAACCTTCCTGTTCGCGCTGGGAGTAATCTTCTACCCCTTCTTCTGGCTCAGCTCGGTAGAAGCCGGTTTACTGGCCACGATCCCGGCGATCATCTACCTGGCAGTCGTGTTCGGTATTTCGGTGAAGCTCGTGCGAGACGAGCCAAAATCGCTCTTACTCTATTTGCCGCTGGTCTTCTTCATGATTCATTTCTCGCTAGGTATCGGGCTGCTGACCGGCGGGTTCATCATCAGGAAATAGCAACCCTTCAAGTTGAATTCCTTATGAACAAAACCGGAATAGCCTTCGTGATCGGCTCGATGGGCAATGCCCGAGCGGGTACCGAAAGAAGTCTGCTGACGCTGATCGAAAACCTCGACAAAGCGCGCTTCGCGCCGTTGCTCGTGTCCTTACAAGACTGCGAGTATATCCAGAGCAAGAAGTTCGTTTGTGAGACTCACTGTCTGCATCTCTACCGGATGTTTACGCCAAAGATGTTCCGCGATCGCCGGCAACTGGCCGCACTTCTGGGCGAGCGGAATATCCGGGTGGTGCAAACCTTCTTTGTCGAAGCGCACCTCGTCGGCGGGGGGGCGGCAAAAATCGCAGGGATCAGCGGGGTGATCTCATCCCGGCGGAATCTGGGCTACGGACTCGGCGGCAAAGAAAAACTCTATCTGAGGCATGCGAATCGGTACCCCGCGCGCTGGCTGGCAAATTCGCAGGCCGTGGCAGCGGCAACGAGTCAGCGGGAGGGAGTACCCCTCGAGATGATAGATGTCATCTACAACGGCGTTAACGTTGCCACGCCGATAGCAGAGACTAACGCCGATTCCCAGGCGACGCAACGCGTCGTACTCACCGCGAATCTGCGCCCGGTCAAATCGGTCGAAACGTTGTTGAAGGCTGCGCCTGCAGTCATCGAACGTTTTCCACGAGTCCGCTTTGAGATCATTGGCGAAGGGGATGAGCGTCGGCCTCTCGAACAACTCGCAAACCGGATGGGCTTGAAACAGCACTTGATATTTCACGGCAGCCGACCCGACGTCAGCCGCCTGCTGGAATCCGCAAGCATCGGCGTTTTAACATCTACTTCAGAAGGATTCTCCAACTCGCTCCTTGAGTATATGCGAGCCGGGTTGCCGATCGTCGCAACGGCGGTCGGTGGAAACAAAGAGGCTGTGGTCAACGGTAAAACGGGGTTCTTAATACCCCCGCAGGATCACGCCGCGCTGGCGCAGAAACTGAACCAGCTCCTGCAGGATAGCCAGCTTCGCCGCGAAATGGGGGGCGAGGGGCGCAGATTGCTCGAGGAGAAATTCTCGCTCAAGCGGATGATCGAATCACATCAGGACTACTACGAGTCTATTGCAGCGGGCGGCCAGGCGCAGAAGTAAAACTATTACTCTGTCCCGAGTCGACCGTTGGGGGAGCTGAAGAAGGGGAGGCGCTCTTTAAGATCGTCATAGTAGCGGCGGATCCGCACCTTATCGTCCGTCTCAAGAATCCTTGAACCCAACACCAGTAGCGCAAACAAGAGCATCAGCGGCAGTTTGAGTATGAACACGACAACAAGGTAAACCAGCGGGAATGCCAACTCACCGGCGAGGCGCAGGTGCGCGAAGTGGGCCTCCTCGTATGACTCCGCATAGAGGTTGATCAGGTACACGCAGATTGCTATCAGCAATATCCGAATCAGTTTGCCGAACTCATAACTGATCTTCAATTCCCGGTGACTCAACACCCAGGTGACCGCAACAAACACCAGGTAGGTGCCTACCGTTGCCCAGGCGGCGCCGATCATGCAATACTGGGGAATCAGCCAGAGGTAAAGCCCGACGCAAACCGCTGCGGTGATACCATGCCACAACTTCAGGTAAGTCTTCTTGCTGTAGTATACGCCGGTGTCAAACAGCATCTGTAGCCCATCGAGTCCGTAGGCGAGTACGATCAGCGGCACGATCGTGTAAGCTGCGTGATATTCGGTATCGAGGAATACCCCGATGATCTCGCGCGAGTAGATCGAGAGAGCTACCCCCGCGGATACATAGAGCAGCATGCCGAGCGTCGCCAGCCTGGCAAGGTATGATGATCCATTCTCGGAGCGAAGCACGTCAACCATCTTGGCGTGCCACGCCCGGATGATCGAGCTGAAGACCAGCGTGTTGAGCAGTAACCCGATCCGGTAGCCGGCGTCGTAGAGCCCGACCTCGACCTGCCCGCAGGAACGGCTGATGACATACCGGTCACCGCTTTTGATGATGTAAGCGTACCCGCTTACCAGTGCGAGCGACCAGGTGAACTTCACAATCTCCTTCACGATGCCGAGATCGAAGCTCAGCTTCGACCGGACGAGTACGTAGCCGCCGACAAAGAGATTAAATACCGCAGCCACCACAATCTGCGCCCAGAGCACTCCCTCGATTTTGTCGTCGAAATGATAGAGCGCGGCAATCGTCGCCGACAACAGGAGCGCAAACCTGATAAACGAGACTACGATGTACTTGGTCGGTTGTTCGGTAGCCTGGAAGTAGAGGAATGGCACGGTGAAGACCATGTTCATCAGGAATCTGAATCCACTCAACCGAATATGGTAGGCGTACTGCCCGCTCTCGAACACCAATTCTGAGATCTGGGAATCGAGCAGAATGAAAACAGCCGCGACCAGCGCGGAAACCGCCGTTGCATAGAGCATCGAGGTTGTGGTCACCCGCCCGCGGTACTCTTCATCACTCTTGTCGCGGTAAAGGCGAATGTAGGCGATACCGAACTGCGCCAGCAACAGAAGCGACATTACCTGGGTGTTCTGGTTGATCAGTGACAGGACACCATAGGCATCGACCGGCATCAGGCGACTGTAGATCGGCAGGAGTATCATGCCGATTCCGTAATTCAGTGCTATCCCAAGCCCGTACGTGACAGTCTGTCTGAGGAATGATGCGCGCTTTGGTTTGGTCACTCGATCTGTCTCTTTGAGTTCTCGGTTGCCCGCAGCTTGATTGTCCAAGGCTAACTAAGTTGGCGGCGATATACAACAGATTGATTCGGCATCTCGAGCCTCTCTATCAACCATAATCTCTTGTAAATTACAAAGTTGGCGGATATCATCCTCCAATCGGAAAGGCAAAACCCTCCGGTTCGTGATGAGGTACTGAGTCTGCTTATACCTATACTGATATTTGCCGCAGTGCTCGTGGTGGTCGCTGCCGGCCTGAACATCTTCACCCGCTACCGCAGTGGCTACTACTCGCTCTGGGTACCGGCCTACATTCGGCACCTGCGGACCGACCCGCCGGACGCAGAAGCACGCTCGGGTCCGCTTCATCTGATTGTCTCGCTGGCTGATCATTTCGAACCCGCCAACGCCGACAAGTTCCTCCGCAACTGGATCGAGAGGTATCGACCGGTCGCGGAGCGACACCGCGATAGTGCCGGTAATCCCTTCAAGCGGACCTTTCACTATCCGATCGAGCAATTCCATGACTTCCAGATCGAACTGCTGCTGCCGCTGCTCCGCGCTGGACTCGGGGAGATCGAGCTGCAGCTTCACCACTTCGAGGACACCTCGGAAACACTGCGCGCCAGGTTGAGTGAAGGACTGGAAAAACTCGCGCGCCACGGTATCTGCCAGACGATCGATGAACCGGCGCAGACCCGCTTCGCCTTCGTGCATGGCAACTGGGCTCTCGACAATTCACGACCCGATATCGTTCCCAATCCCTGCGGCGTGAATGATGAGATCACAATCTTGAAGGAGCTGGGCTGCTTCATCGATGTTACCTTTCCTTCAGTGCTGACGATGGCGCAACCGAGGCACATCAACTCGATCTGCTATGTCACCGATGACCCCGACCGGCCCAAGTCCCACGATGTCGGCGTGCCGGTCGCAGCGGGCAAATCCGCCTCGGGTGATTTGATGCTGCTGCAGGGACCGCTGTTGGTCGACTGGCTCGACTGGCGGCATTGGACCCATCCAACCATCGAGAATGCGGAAGTCCACAAGGAGCTTCCCCTTCACCCGCGTAGGATGAAATTCTGGATCAACGCCAATATTCACGTGCTTGGACAACCGAACTGGATTTTCATCAAACTGCATGCGCACGGTTGCCGGGCGGGAGACTTGCCGTCGATCCTTGGAGACTCCTTCGATCAGTCACTCTCATATTTCGAGCAACACTATGACGACGGCGAGAGGTTCCGACTTCACTACACGACTATCCGCGAGTCATACAATATCATCAAGGCAGCTGAAGCCGGTATGCGGGGCGATCCCGAACAATATCGGGACTACCTGATCAAGCCCTACCGAGCCAACACCGCGTGAGAGCTGAGCGATGAAATCCTTCCTGAAGAGCCTGGCGCAGTCGCGTTTCGTTCGGGTGTGGGTCGTCGTGATGATCCTCCTGAGCGTGCTTGCCGTAGCCTACAGTATTTGGGTGCATGACTACATCGATCGCGTCTACTTTGAGGATGGTGGAATCGGCGGCCTGGTCGACTCTTCGCGCCATTCGCTCGAACACTATCATCAACGGGCCAACGAGATTTTCTGGGGATATATCTACTTCGGCATTCCACTGACACTGCTCTTCTGGTACGTGCTGATTCGAGCTGTGCGGCTGATGGCGAGCCAGTGCAGGCAAACCCCCTTCAATCCGGAAATCATCTCCTTCAGGTTTCGTGGCGAGGTGTTCATCGCGCTGCTGTCCTATGTGGCGATTACCGCGCTCTACTTCTATCCAATCTTTTCTCAGTTCAGCACCCATCTCATCGGTCCGCCCGAGGACAATATGGGAGGCCTCTGGTCACAGTGGTGGGCGGTAGAGAAGGTGCTGCATGGCAGCGAGTCCCTTACCTATACTCGACATCTGCTCTTTCCGGAGGGCGTGTCCCTCTACTACAATGGCTGGTCCTTCTATAGCCAGGTGATCGCGGCGATCGCACGAATCTTCTGCAACCCCATCGCCAGCTACAATCTCGTGATTCTGCATACCTTTCCCGTAGCCGGACTGGGAGCGTTCCTGCTGACTCGCTACATAACTCGGAACTCACTGCTCGCACTGCTGGCAGGATTCATCTTCGCCTTCTCTCCGGTGCACTTTATGCGGTCGCTCCACCACATGAATCAGACCGCAATTCAGTTCGTGCCCTTCTTTGCCCTCTACTTCATTCGTTGTATTCGAGAGGGGGGTGTGTTGCTCACCACGCTGGCAGGCATTTTCCTGCTCCTCAACGCTCTTTGTGACTGGAATTTCCTGATCATGGGAGGCTACTTCATCCTCTTCGGTTACATCTATCTCTTGCTCAAGGAACGTCGCTGGTGGGATTCGGCATACGTCATCAAGTCACTGGCGGTGGTGCTGATTACGCTGTTGCCGCTGCTGTTCTGGCTGATCCCGATGTTCAAGCTGGGGATGAAATACCCGGGCGCCGACCTGGGCGGACGCAATACCTTTGTCGTTGATTCGATGGGGTTGCTGATCCCGTACGCCAGACATCTCCTTCACAATTTTGAGTGGATTGCCGCCGCCAACGCCTCCTACACCGGGTATGTCTGGGAAAGCGTGGGATACCTCGGGATTGCCGCACTCCTGCTTGTACTCTCACAACTGCGGCAGCTACTCAGGCTCGCGGCGCGCCTCTGGCTGGGTGTGATCGCGTTCCTGACACTCGCGCTCGGTCCACAGATTCATCTCTTCGGCTACTCACTTCCGATCGGCCTGCCATACACGCTGGTCGCTTATGTACCCTTCCTGCGCAGCGCGCGGGTGCCGGCACGATTCATGGTGTATCTCTACCTTTTCTGGGCAATCCTTGTCGTCCTGGCTCTGGTATATCTCTGGGCCAAACAGAAACGCGGAAGCGTGCGGGTTGCGATTACAGGCATCATCGTAGCGCTCCTGTTTGTCGATATCTACTCCTGCGCGTCTGACACGACCCGGATTCCGCTCCCCTCTGAGCTGAAAGAATTCGTGGCACGTGAGCAACCGACTGCGTTCCTGAATCTACCGGAAGATTATGTCAGCATCCGGACTTACATGGCGCAACAGACGATTCTCGAAGTTCCGATGGTTGGTGGGGAAACCACCCGCAAGCTGGGCACGAAGCTGCTCGACACACTTGAGTTCAACGACCTCGAGCGGCAGGCAACTCAATTGGCAGGCGCCGGCGTGAGCCACATCGTGATCCATAAGTACTCACTCGCCGATACCGAAGATACCGGCGAAGTCAATCTCTCGCGCTATCGAGCGCGCTATCGCGTGGAACTTGAGACAGATTCGCTGCTGATACTGAGCGTCGATCCCCAATCCCGCCGGTAGATTCCGTGCGAATCTCCATAACTCTCGCAAGATATTGCGGCCCAATCCGATAATATCAGTATATGTCCGGCTGCCTGCTTGCCGCGGGTGAATTCTCTTGTTGCCGTCTGAACAAGCGTCTATTAACTATTCGCTGGTAAACCTGCGCAGCCGTACTGAATCTGAACTGCACTCGCAACCGCTTGTAGAACGAAGAGTTGTCGCGCGGGTGAGTTGTAGCCGCAGCCGATCTGAGTTGTGCGTGCACAACCGCAGTCCGCTCAGCAGGGCATCTGGAATTACAGAGATTGTAAGGAACGCAGATTCAAGAGGTTAGCACCCCGCGGTCTGATACACAACTTCTGCCTGCGGCACATGAATTGCACATGAATTGCAGTAGTTGCCGGCGAGCAAGTCACTCGCCCGGTACCGACTGGTACTTCGAAGGATATTGATGGATCGCACTCTAACAAAAATCGTCACATTCGCGATCGCTGCCGTCATCCTCGCAGGATCGATCAACGGACTCATTGCGGCCACGGTGTCACTACGCTCGGGAGGTTACTTCTGCGGCACGGATGGCACCTGTATGTGGTTCAAGCCGGGAGACAGCAACTGGTTGTTCGAACGCTTCACCTACATCATGGGGTATGCCGACTGCCCGCAATACATCGATGATTGGCGCGCGAATTCTCCCGGTTGCCGGCTGATCGTCTACACTTCGGGAACCGACCTGCCGGCCTACAAGAGCTATAGCTCGAACTCTTACAATGGCGGACGCAAATCGAGTTACATCCGCGATCGGATGGTGCAACTCGGTGACATCGAAGAAAACGCCTACATGCACTTCTACAACGATACGCGCATCCGCAATTGGAATGGCAGCGCCTGGGATACTGTGACGATTCCGGGCACCTATTCGATGGTAATCACGCCCGCCGATAGTGTCAGCCGTGTGCCGAACTCGTACACGAGCTACCTCTTTACGTCGGGCAACACCTATTCCGCGCCGACGAGGCTCTCGCCGAACTTCACCAATCCGAATCTTCGGCAGGCGTACGTTGAGTATATCACCCAGGCCTTTACCGATGCACGCCTCGATCATTTTCCGGGTATCAGCGGCCACTGGGATGGCATCTACTTCGACAACTACAGCCCGCTGGGGATGCAGGGAAGCCACCTTGTTGACGGCGGACTGATCGTGGAAACGGGCACCTCACCGAGCAATCTGCTCACCTTTGGAACCGACGCCTACGGCGATTGGGGTTGGGGATGGATGCTGGTTTTCGGGCGTCAGGTACGCGATACGCTGCTGACTTCCGCATCGTGGTCGGCCGATGGCAAACGCAAGGTGCTCGCCTACAATGTCGGCGTGAGCAATAAGTCGGTGTATCATATCGCCGACTCCTCAGGTGCGGATGCCATCAACTACGAGTTCGCTTTCGACCCGGTGTACTGCAATTCGGAGAGTTTCTACCGGCTCGAAAATCTCTACACGCGGGACTCTACCGCCTCCCGCAACGGTGTAACACACTTCTGGACATCACGCCCGCGCACCTCGTATGGCAACGGCTCCACCACCAAGCGAAACGCGATCTACAATAATCTCTGCTTCTGGTATACCGCGCGCGCTGAATCGAGCTGGGTTTTCATGCGCCCCGAACCGGGTAATGCGTATGGAGTCTTCTACAACCCCGGGTTTGACACACTCGCCTGGATCCCCGCAATGGAGTATGATCTCGGCGAACCGTCCGCACGCTACGAACTCGTTGCCAGCGGTTCCTCGCCGGATCAGGCAGGGAAAATCTACAAAGTCTTCAGGCGGGAATATCAGTATGGCACAGTCTATATGCGGCCCCGCGATGCCTTCGATGCTAAGTGGGGGGAGACCTCCACGGCAGTCACGGTAGACCTGGGCGGGCAGTATCGCCAATTGTTACCGGATGGGACTCTCGGCTCGATCATTACTCAACTCAATCTGCCTGGCGCGGCAGGCGCCATCGTCATACCCGCCGGTACCGGCGATTGTGGCACGCCACCAACCGTGCCGTCGCTGCTCAGTCCGGGTGATGGCACCATGGCAGCGGATAATCAGCCGACGCTGTGCGTCTCGAATTCCACTCAGAGTGGTTGCACGCACCCGATCCGCTATCATTTTCAGGTCTCGAACAGCAGTTCATTCGGCTCGATCCTCTCGGAAAACAGTTCGGTGACGCAGGGCAGCTCTTCAACCTGCTGGGGCGTGATAAACCCTTTGGCAGGCGGCCAAACCTACTATTGGCGTGTGCGTGCCGGAAACAGCATCCTCTGGTCCGATTGGTCCGCCACGCGCACCTTTACCGTTCCCAATGCCGCACCCAGTGCGCCGGTCGTCGCATCACCGGCAAATGGAAACAGCGTCTCGGTGACCCAGCCGATCCTGTCGTGTCTCAACGCCAGCGATCCTGATGGCAGCAGCCTGACGTATCAATTCCAGGTGTCGACCTCCTCAGGCTTTGGCACAATCATCGCGCAGTCAGGAATGGTCAACAGCGGCAACACCGCAACTGCGTGGACGGTAACACCGGCATTGAATAACCTCTCAAGTTACTACTGGCGTGCACGCGCCTACGATGGAGTTGACTATTCGAATTGGTCAGCCGGCGCGTCATTCACAGTGAATCAATCGTCGGGAAATGCTCCACCCTCCGCACCCCAGGTATCCTCCCCTGAAAATGGAGCAGTGATCGGCAGCGTCGTCCCGACCCTGACAATCTCCAATTCCAGCGATCCGGATGGAAACAGTCTGACCTATCAATTCGAAGTCTACAATTCCTCCCAGACGACACTGCTGATACAATCACCCGCGGTGAGCCAGGGTGCCGGGCTGACAACGTCCTGGACTCTCTCCAGCTCACTCCCCAGTGGTCAGCAATATTTCTGGCGGGTGCGAGCATCCGATTCGCAGGCATGGTCCGGCTGGATGCCATGGGCATCCTTCGAAATCACGACCGAAAATTCGGCACCGACAGTTCCGATCGCATACTATCCGCTGGATGGTGACACCCTCACCGGTTCTCAGCACACACTGGTACTGCGCAACTCCTCAGATGCCGATGGAGATGTGCTCAGCTATGACTTCGCGCTCTTCTCCGATTCATTGTTGACGAACTATGTGGAAGTTGCCCTCGAAGTGCCGGAGACTCCGATCTACACCATCCATAAGACGACGCATACGCTGGAGCATGGTCGCCCATATTGGTGGCGCGTGCGCGCCAACGATGGGACCGTCTGGAGCAATTGGTGTACGGCACAGAAATTCTATCATTACAATTTATCGCTTGATGCCGACGACGCCCTCGCTCTGTTGCGACCGACCGTCGGCGCTACACTCAATGAAGCACGGCCGTTGCTCAGCGTCGGCTGGAGCGGCGGCGACGATTCAGCCCTCGTCTACTTCGAAATCGCCACCGATAGCGACTTCAGAGAGATCATCGATGCGGGTAATGCAGTCGGGAGCGACCGCCAGGCTTCCTGGCGCCCCAATCAGGATTTGGAAGCCGGCGTTACTTTTTACTGGCGTGCTCAACGAATCAATGGGCCCTACAGTGAGGTAAGGTACTTCTCGATCGAGGCGCCGGTCTTCGTCTCGCCCAACCCCTTTTCTTATCTTGATGGCGCGATCACCTTTCACAACATCCCCACCGGTGCGCTGGTGGAGATATTCACGCCATCCGGTGATCGCGTGATCAGCCTCCAGCCCGACTCAAACGAGTTTCAATGGCAGGTGCTGAACTCGAGCGGAGAGAAGCTGGGGCCGGGAGTATATCTCTACTACGTCCGCGTCGACAACGAGATTATCAAAGACAAGTTCGTCGTTGTGCGCTAGGCTTTGTGCAACTCCGCCACATAGGTGCCTCAGACCTCAATCTTTCATACAAAGATCCTTCAGACCTGAATCCATCGCGCCCGGACAGCTTCCTGAGCTGTTGTCAGCTCTCGCTCTTGCTCACCCAATTAGTGGTTGTGCCGCGCCCCGATTTCTTCTACGTTACTACAGCTTAACGGCGAAGCGTGGCAAAGCGCAGCTTGCGTGCAACCAGTCATCATAATCGGGAGTAGCAATCGGGCATGGAACTGACCCGCTCATACAAACACCTCGGCCGGTATCGGCAGGTTGTCGCCGTGCTGATTAAGTATGGCTTTGGTGAAGTCCTCGATCGGATGAACATCGCCGGCTACCTGCAGGTCGCGAGCCGCAAGCTCTTCGCCAAACAGCCGGAGACCACGACCCAGAGCTGGACCGAGCGGATTCGCCTGGCGCTGGAGGAACTGGGTCCATCCTTCGTGAAGATGGGGCAGATCATGTCAACTCGCCCCTTCCTGATCCCGCCTGATCTTGTCAATGAGCTGGCCAAGCTGCAGGACCAGGTAGCGCCGTTCGATTTTGACGAAGTAAAACGTACGGTTGAGTCGGAGCTCGAACAACCGCTCGAAGAATTATTCGCTCAGTTCGGCAAAGAGCCGATTGCGGCGGCTTCGCTCTCACAGGTTCACCGCGCCCGCACCCACGATGGAGTCGATGTCGCGGTCAAGGTCCAGCGACCCAACGTGCGCGCAACGATGGAGAAGGATCTCTCGATCTTGCGCGATCTGGCGACTCTGCTGGAGCGCTACATCCCGGAATCGAGGCAATTCGAACCGGTTGCGGTTGTCGATGAGTTGTGGCGATCGACGAAGAAGGAAATCGACTTCGGGGCGGAGGCTCGTAACATCGAAGTCTTTGCGCGCAACTTCGAAGGCGATGACCGCATCTTCATACCGGGAATCTTCTGGGAGTTGACGACATCACGTGTGCTTACGACAGAGTACATCAACGGAGTCAAGATTTCCGACATCGACAAGCTGAGACAACAGGGGATCGACCCGGTGGAAGTTACCCGCGTTGGTGGAGAGCTGCTCGCCAAACAGGTGTTCGAGCATGGCTTCTTTCATGCCGATCCGCACCCCGGCAATCTCTTCGCTCTACCCGGAAACCGCATCGCGCCCGTCGATTTCGGCATGATGGGTAAGCTCTCGCGTTCCTCGCTTGAACTGGTCGCCGACATGCTTGTATCGGCCACTTCGGACGACACCCGCCGGCTGGTGCGGGTGCTGCAGAATCATGAACTGCTGAGTGACAACATTCGAGTGGCTACGCTGGAGGCTGATCTTGCGTTGTTTCTGCAACGTTTTCACGGCATCCCACTCGCCAAGATCAATATGCGCGCCATGATGTCGGATGCATTCGAGATCCTCACCACGCACCAGATCAAGCTCCCGCCCGAATTGATGATGCTTGGGAAGGCACTGGTCACCTACGAAGAAGTAGCGCGCGGGCTCAACCCGGAGTACAACTTCGTCAAAGAACTGCAGCCCTCGATCGAGCGCTTTGCGACACGAAAATTCGAACCGCGCAGCATCCTGCGCGACCTCGGCAGTTATGTGGTCGATATCCGCGATCTGATGATCAACGTGCCGTTTGAGCTGCGCCGTATTATGCGCAATCTCCGCAAGGGAGAACTCTCGATCGCATTCCAGCATCGAGGCCTCGAGCGCCTGATTGCAGAGCTTGAGAAGGCCTCCAACCGCATCGCGTTTGCTCTGATCATCGCATCGATCATCGTCGGTTCATCGCTGATCATGACCCGCAATTTCGGCTGGAAAATTTATGGGATTCCGATCCTCGGTTTGATCGGATTTATCGTCGCCGGAGTCCTGGGACTCTGGCTGGCTATCGCCATTCTTCGCTCGGGGAAGTTATAGCTTATGTCAAAAGGAAGCATGGTCTACTCACATTCGCGCCTGGAAACCTTCAGCAATTGCCCGCTGAGATTCAAGTACCAGTACGTCGAAAGGGTCGATGTCCCGAAACTGGAATCTGTCGAGGCGTTTCTCGGTACTCGTGTCCATGAGACACTCGAACAGCACTACAAAAACATCATGATGGGGAAGATGTGGACGAGGGATGAGTATCTGGCTTATTTCGCCGACATCTGGAAACGCTTGATGCCTCCTGATCTGAACATTGTCAACAAGCAGTACTCCGAAGAGGACTACTACCAGCAGGGAGTGCGCTCGCTCGCCGACTATTGGGATCACTACCATCCATTCGATTCCGAAAAGACAATCGCGCTCGAAAAGCGCATCTATATGAATCTCGATGATGGCGACAGCTACCGGTTTCAGGGGTTCGTGGATCGGATCTCCAAGACCCCGGACGGGGTGTGGCAGATTCGCGATTACAAGACCAAGCGCAGCCTTCCCACGATCGAAGAAGCACAAAAGGATCGACAACTGGCGCTCTATCAACTCGGCTTACAGAAAATGTGGGCCGACACCGAAAGGGTCGAGTTGATCTGGCACTACCTGCTCTTTGACGAAGAAGTCAAGATTACTAAAGAGCGAGCTGACCTCGAGAAAACCCGCATCGATACGATCCACGTCATTCAACAGGTGGAGAACGCCCTTGAGAACGATGATTTTCCGTATCGTGAGTCGGCGTTGTGCGAATGGTGTGATTACTTCGAGATCTGTCCGGCGAAGAAGCACCTGGCGAAAGTGCGTGCGCTGCCCCCGGAAGAGTTCAAGCGTGAGCATGGCGTCGAGCTGGTCGACCGCTATTCCGAGCTGAAGAACGAAAAACGACAGATCGACATGCAGCTTAAAGTGATCGAGGAAGAGCTCTACCGCTACGCCGAACAATTCGTGGCGGACCGGATATACGGCTCGACGCATTATGTTACCGTCAAGGTGACCGAATCGCTGCAACCGCCTGCAGCCGCCGACAAGGAGAACCAGGCGTTGCGAGAGGAACTGGAAGCGTTTCTGAAGGAGAGCGGGTTGTGGCAGGAGGTCTCGCAATTGAATCCCAAGCGGTTGGTGAAAATCTACGAGAAGGGGGAACTCGATTCGCGTCTGCGTAAAGAAGTCGAGCGCTTTCTCGTTCTGAAGACCGAACGACGGCTCTACCAGGGGAAACGGAAAGATGTGGACGAAGGGGATTACGACTAGAGATTACGACTAGATCTGTGTCAAAAAATCTGCTGAGGTGCCGTTTGCCGGCGGCTTGCCGATGGGCTAAGCTGTAGCAAACTAATAGCTTAAATCTGCTGCTCCGGGAAAGGGGATTCGCTCAGCCGGAGAATCAGACGATTCCGACTAAGTGACTGCTGTGTATGGAATTGGTACACCCGTTTCATCCCGAAATGCCTTGACATAATAGGGGCTTTCGGTATATTTGAGCCGTCTGCGATTGATACTTCTCGCATCTTTTTGCAGTGTTCGTTTGAAGGAACTCGATCATTTACTTTTCAGAGTCTTACTGAGCCAAAACTTTTTGCGTAAGGGTTGATTTACCACGCACCGATCGCCCAACATGCAGAATTTTCTATTCTTCCCCAGAGAGAACGGAGAGCAGTTGTGAAAGGCATACGCTTACTCCTGATTGCTGCTGTCGCGCTCGCTTGCCTTAGCCCCCACCTGTTGGCAGCCGGCGGAAAATATCCCTGGAGCGATTCACTTGCCACTACCACGCTGGCGGACACCCCCTCTTTACAGGATGTCCTGACTTCGCTCGGATATGCAATCAATGTAACCACCGATGAACTGAGCCAGGCGGTTATTCCCGTCAATGCAGGCGCCGACGCCCTGCAGCTTACACTCAAGTACAAGGGCACTTCTTCCAACGCCAATTGCGGCTGGTATGCAGATGGCGCCCCCGGCGCACTGAACCAGGTGTTCGCCGCGTTTGACGCTGCGGGGACAACCGTCAATATGGCTGTGCCGGCAGCCGCTGCGCTCGGCTTCTACGTCGGTCCGACCCTCTACGACGATACCTGGTACACACAGACAAATCTTAATTGGGACAATTTCCAGCACGCCCGCATCTTCGCTACCGGAGAGGCAGGCAAGTATGTGATCACGTGGGAAGATCTGGCCGATGGTGGGGACCAGGACTATAACGACATTATCGTTGAAGTCTATTTTATTGAGGCCGGTGCGCTCTCACTCTCATTCGAGGGAGAAACTTCATATCTCTTCTGCAACGAAACCGATATCTGCTTTACCGTCAATGCTCTCGGCGGTTCCGGCACGTTGGTGCTCGAGCAGAAAGTTGGCGGCTCCTATCAGCAGGTCGCCACAGGTGTCGGCTCGATTAGCCACCAGTACTGTTTCCTGCCGTGGCCGGTCGATTCGCTTCACCAGTTCATCTTCCGCGTAACCGACGACTCACAATCTATCGAAGATACATTCTCCGTCGATGTGCAATTCCGCGAGAATCCTGAACTTTATCTCGACGCCGATTTCATCGACACCACTATCTGCGAAATCGATTCGATCTGCGTGGATGTCGCTACGGCATTTGACTATGACGGTGATGAACTCAAGTTCACGCTCTATGATAGCCCGCCGGCAAGAATCGACTCCACTACCGGTGAAATCTGCTTCCTGCCCGCCGATCTCGACTCGGCAGTCTATCAGTTTATCATCGTGGCCTACGACTCCTGCTGCGCATCTTACGGCTTCCCCGCCGATCCCGATGAGCGTCTGCCTTGCCCGCGCGATACACTGCTCGTGCAGGTTAAACTGAACAAAGCTCCGGTGATCACCACGATTCCCGATGCGACCGAGACAATCTGTCAGCCGGGGCCGAAACAGCTCTGTTTTCCTGTCAGCGCTACCACGCCCAACGAAACACCGGTTCCGGTCATGATGGACTGCGGCATCGGTACCATCAGTAACGGACAGCTCTGCTTTACAGCAGATACCTCCGGGACCTATCAGTTCTGTTTCTATGCCGAGGATGCCTGTGGTGGTGTGGTTAGAGATACTGTCCTCTACACCGTAATCTTCAGCACCAATCCGCCTGTGGCGGATGCGGGGCTTGACCAGAACCTGACCCTCTGCGCGCCGCAGGAAATCTGCTGGCCCGCCGGGTGCAGCGATCCCGACGGCGATCTGGAATCCTGCACGATGGCGTCCGATGCTCCCAACGCCACCTACGACGGCAGCCAGATCTGTTTTACTCCACTTGAATCACGCCAGTACCAGTTTATCATTACGGCTACCGATGGCTGTGGTAATGTTGACGCCGATACCGCGTACATCATGATTGATCTCAATAGCCCGCCGGTCGCCAATATCAGAGATACATCGATCGCTCTTTGTGGCGCTACCCAGGTCTGCCTGGAAGCAAGCTGCGACGATCCGGACGGCGATCTTACCTCGTGTGGCTTGGTGGGTGGCAGCGGTACCTACAACGGTGAATTCGTCTGCTTCACTCCCGACACCGCTGGTGTATATCGCTTTATCCTGCGTGCTAAAGACAGCTGCAATCAGACCGATTTCGATACCGCCTATGCCACAATTGAGCTCGCCGATCCGCCGGTTGTCCAGGCGGGTGGAGGGAATTTCACCCTGTGTGAGCCCGACTCGATCTGCGTCCCGGTAAATATCGTCAGTTCGGGAAGCGGGAGTCTGGTGATTACATCCACGATGGGTGTCGTGCACGGCACGAATGTCTGCATCTATTCAGGTGTGCCGGGTACCCGTCAGTTCAACTACAATGTGATTGTCAAAGATGCCTGCGGGCTGGCCGATACCGCACTCTATACGGTCAACGTCACTGTGAACCAGCCGCCGCAAATCACTGTGCCGACTCCTGAGCCCGAAGTGCTCTGCGATGCGACCCAGTTGTGCTTCGACGTCGACGCTACCGATGCACTGATTCAAAAACTCGTATTCGACCTGGTCTCGGGACCCGGTACGATTAACGAAGCAACCGGTGAGGTTTGCTTCACCCCAACTGAGTCCGGCGAGTACCACTGGAAAGTCGTCGTGCGAGACAGCTGTCAGCTGGCTGACACCGGTGATGTCAGTTGGACGGTCGATTTCGTGGAGCCCGCACCCGGTGTCGAACTACCGGCGAACGCGAATGAGTTGTTCTGCCTCGGTGATGATGTCTCCGGGCTTTGTATCGACTTCAGTTACGATGATGAACAGGTAAACGCTCTCGGCGCAGAACTGATCGACGCCAGTACCGACTACAGCCTGAACTACGCAGGCGGAAGCGGTCAGCTTTGCTTCGATGCTTTCCCCGATATGAACCGGACCTACACATTCCGATTCTTCACTACCAACGACTGCTCCGACAGCACCTTCAGCGAGTTTGCCTACAGCATCTCGTTTGACGACTGCGACTCGGCCTGTATTGTCGTTGAGATCGAGGAGACGCAGTGCTATAACCTCGGTTCCAATGCCGTCGTTGATATCAACTATCAAGGCTCGGTCGGAATCGGTGGCTATGATCTTCTGATTAAGTATGATGTTTCCGCCTTCAGCTTCATCAGCGCCAATATCGGCGCCGATATCAACGGCTGGGAATACTTCACCTACAGGCTCGGACCTTTCAGTAATTGCAGTGGCTCCTGCCCGGACGGACTCGTTCGACTCACAGCTATTGCCGACGCCAATAACGGCGCAAACCATCCGCCGGTCAGTCAGTTGACCCCCAGCGGAGTAATCGGTCAGCTGCGTCTGCGGGTGACCTCAGACAATAATTTTGAGGGTCGTACTTACCCGGTCTCGTTCTACTGGCTCGACTGCGGTGATAACGCCTTCTCGACCATTTCAGGTGATACCCTGCTCGTGGATCGCGTGATCTACAGCGATCAGGGCGCTATCATCTGGGATGAGCGCGACAACGATAACTATCCGGAGGCAAGTCGCTACCCGAATACCGGCGCTCCCGACGAGTGTTTGCTCGGCGATAAATTCGTGCCGATTCGCTGCGTCGATATCCACAACGGTAACATCTGTATCATTGACAATGATTCGATTGATGCCCGTGGCGACTTGAACTTGAACGGCATCTCGCACGAAATCGGCGATGCCGTGCTTTACACGAACTACTTCCTGGTCGGAATATCCGCCTTCAAGCTCTCGATTCCGGCGCAGACCGCGGCCAGTGACGTCAATGCTGATGGCTTGACCCTGACCGTGGGTGATCTGATCTACCTGCTCAGAGTCCTGGTGGGTGATGCCCAACCGTTCCCGAAACTGGCGCCATTCGCCAACAGTGTCGATCTGACGCTGCAATCCACCGAAACCGGTTCGCTGCTCAGATCTGAGAGTTCCGCTGACCTGGGTGGAATTGCGTTAAAGGTCAGATTCGACGGCGCTACGCCTCCAACGCCATATCTCGCAGATGACGCACAAGACCTCGAGATGCAGTGGCACGTGGATGGCAATATGCTGAATATCGTTATCTACTCCGATAGAAGCGGAGCCAGAGTCGCTTCCGGTGAAGCACAACTGGTAACCTTCGACGCTCCGGTTGAGATTGTCAGCGTTGAGGCATCAGATTATTTCGGCGCAATGCTGGAAACCTCGGTTGAGAAGTCGGTCCTGCCGACCGCTTTCGAGTTAGCCCAGAACTACCCGAACCCGTTCAATCCTTCAACCACGATCAGGTTCTCGCTTCCGGAGGCGAGCAACTGGGATCTGGTGATCTACAACGTGAGCGGGCAGTTGGTGCGCCACTACACCGGCACCAGCATCGGCTATGTCGATGTTACGTGGGATGCCACCGACAGGGCGGGGCTGCCCGTCGCGTCAGGCGTCTACTTCTATAGACTCAGCGCAGGTGACTTCACAGCGACCAGGAAAATGCTGCTCATGAAGTAGCTTCCGGGCGCCGGGAGGCGGCTGTGCAGCCGTCCGCCGGCAGATGACAAATGCAGCGATAGCACAACTGCTATGAAACGCGAAGCGGCGGTGAATGCGTGGTTCACCGCCGCCACTATTTTATCTGCGCCGAGGTCGCTCGTTACCCTTCACGCCGACCCATTCGTGGGCCAACGAGCCAATCCCTTAATCACCTCATACTATTTGAGCGAGTTCCTTGCGCACGGCCTCGGTGATCATCCCCACCCGCGTGTACTGCTGGCTCTTGCGTGACCAGGTAACATTACCCTCGATGATGACCGGCCCATCGGCTGTTATCGCGACATCCCACCCGATCGACCGCACCTGCGGGACAACTGATTGCGCACGCTTTGCCAGTTCGATCGCTTCCGAGAAAAAGGGGATCACCTCACCGGCGATACTCACTCCATTGTCGGGGTGCGCTGCAACTTCAATTCTCCTGCCGTCGCGCACCAAGACCCCAGTCCGCAACCTGCCATCGCTATCCACACCGGCGGCAATTCCCTCACCGCGAGTGTTATCATAGACCTTTCCCTGTTCCCCCACCTTGAAGTTGGCATTCAACACTTCAACCTCACCATCCAGGGTGATATAGGTAATGATCCGCAGGCACTGCGTGCAGCTGTCGGCGAAGCGGTCGAAGAAGGGGTGTTGTTTGATGTGCTGCTCGAACAGATAGGTGTCGGCCTGTGCTTGATTGAGGTTAAATCGCGAAGTCGTCATGGCGTCGTAGAGCTGTGCCACGCTGATTTCGCTGACACCGGAATCGAGGAGTCGGTCCTCCCCGAGAATATCAATCACCTTTACCCCGAATCCCCGCTGCGAGGCGAGAGGCTTTGCCACGAAACGCTCAAAGGTAGCTGAGGCGATGAACTGTCTTAGCTGCTCCGGCGTCTGCAGCGGCCTGCCGTCAGCGCTCCTGCCACAGGCGCGATCGAATACGCCGTAAAGCCGCGAAGTGGGAATTCCCACTCGCTCAAACAGCCGATGCGCCGACAGCTTGTTCAGCGCCCCTCGCTCGTAGTTGTGGTTTACTTCAGTGTAGAATCTGCTCGCCTGGTGATGACTCATGAAGCGGCACTTCTCGTCCCAGCTCAGCTTGCCGTCATGGAGTCCATACTCATAATACTCGTGCGGCTCCAGACGGTTGAGGCGCA
>JBECKX010000106.1:0-21784 GCA_040235515.1 Candidatus Zixiibacteriota bacterium | reverse complement strand
ATTTTGCCCGAACTTCGGCTCAACATTAGCGATAGACAGGAATAGCATGAACTCAAGACTGGCAATTGTTCTGCTCGTCATGATTCTTACGAGTTGCACTTCAACTACGCAAAGGACCAACGTAATGCAAGAAAGCAAGAATGAAGCAACTGACGCCGGTTCGCCGGATGACACCATCCCGAAGGTAACGGGAGTAGGCGGGATTTTCTTCTTTTCAACCGATCCGCAGAAGACAAAAGAATGGTATGGACAAAACCTGGGGCTCAAGATTGATGACTACGGCTCAACTTTCGAATCACGAGACCTGGACAACCCCGACAAAGTTACTCAGTTGATCTGGAGTCCGTTCAAACAGGGGAGTGACTACTTCAGCCCTTCGAAGAAAGAATTCATGATAAACTACCGCGTTCAGAACATCGAAGCGCTAGTGGATAAACTCAAGGGTAACGGGGTTACGGTGCTCGACAGTATCGTTACCTACGACTATGGGAAGTTCGTGCACATACTTGATCCCGAAGGCAATAAGATAGAACTATGGGAACCGTAATGGTGTCCCAAGAATCTAATCGGCGAGCTGGCTGTGTCGAAACGTCAGTGGTTCCGACCGACTCGCTCACTCGCAATGAAAGTTGAAGCAGGGTGATTCGTTGCGCTGGGTACCCCGCAGCTTGCTGTGGGGTAGTTGGCGTTAGACTGCGCATACACACCCCGTCCTCAATTCTCGCAAGCTCGAATTGAGTCCACCCCTCTCAAGAGGGGAATTTTGCTGGCATTTCGACGTCTGCGGATAGCGAATTCACGTCCAAATTCCTGTGAATTGTCGGCCATGAGTGCACCCTCACCCCAGCCCTCTCCCTCACGAGGGAGAGGGAGCCATGTAAGTCGATCATCCTGAGGGCTGGAGATATTCCGAACTCCCCTCTAAGAGAGGGGTGGATCACGATTGATGCCGCCGGCGGCATTATCGTGAGACGGGGTGTGTTCTTTCAAGCCTACCCGCCGCACGCTGCACCCCACCGCAGAGCGGTGGGGCACCCAATATCAATCCCCAAGGGGGCTTGACCTACTTGACTCAGCGCGCCGCTACTCGATCGGGAACTCCTTCGCGCGATATTTGCGATAAAGTTCCTTCTGCTTATTATCGAGATCTACGTCGCGACCGCGAATCCACATCCGCGTAACCTGTTGCGTGATCGGATCCATGATGTCACCGTCAGAGACAACTATCGTAGCCTCCTTGCCCACTTCCAACGAGCCGAGGCGATCATCGACGCCCATGATCTCGGCAGTCGAAAGGGTCAGCGCACGCAACGCATCGGCCCGGTCCAAACCGAAAGCCACCGCTTGAGCACCCTGGAACGGCAATGAGCGGTTCTGCCAGTTCCCCTGGCCATACCCGATCGCAAACTTCACACCTGCATCCTGCAGCAGCTTCGGTTGCTTGAAGTTTATGTCGGTGTCGTCGTCGGCACGGTAGGGTCGTTCTTGAACGCGTGAGAGTATGACCGGTATATGATGCCTGGCGAGCAAATCCGCAACGCGCCAGGCTTCTCGCGCACCAACGATCACGGCACGCAGATCATTCTCCACAACAAAACTGATCGCTTCCCGGATCTGGCGCAGATCATCGGCATTGATGAACAGGGTCATCTCCTTATCGAAGAGGGGCATCATTGCCTCCCAGCGGAGATCGATTTCCTGTTGTGTGCCATTATTGCGCGCCTGCCAGTAGGAACGAGCAGTCTTGAAAGCGTCCTCGAGTTTGCGGCGATTCTCGGCGTTTTGCTTGCGCTGTTCTTCGGGAGTTGAACGCGCACGCCAACCGGTCTGAATGCCGGCACGCGGCCAGTTGATGTGCAAACCGAGGTTCTCGGAGATCATGGCATCCTCTTTGGTCCAGCCATCAAGGTAGAGCAAAGATGACCTGCCACTTATCGTCCCGCCCTGCGGCGCGATCAGGGATGCCACGATTCCATTCGAGCGGATTGTCGGGATGATCTCGGAATCGGGATTATAGGCGATGTGGGTTTGTACTTCCGGAGTGAGCGCACCAACTTCGGCATTGTCGCGCGTAGCGCGCACGGCGCCGATTTCGATTAGTCCGAGAGTGGAGACGGGATCGATCAGCCCCGGGTAGACCCGTTTGCCGGAGACATCGATCACTACAACAGAGTCCACGCCTGCAGGCAAAGGCAGGTTTTTGCCGATCGCGGTGATCTTGCCGTTTTCAAACAGGAGGTCCGTGGCTGGCATCACACCATTGGCGACTGTGTAGAGATCGCCGCCGCGCAACAGAACTGGATACTGCTGCGGTGCTCCCGGTACATAGTCATGGGCAACCACGATTCCGCAAGTCGCGCAGAGCATGCTGAGCATGATTAGGAAGAGCTTCTTCATTTCAACGACCTCCAGACATCGATGTTGTCATCGCAATGATATTCTCTCTCCTCTTCCTCGTAGCCACGGCGCGAGCCAAACTCGCGGCGCGGCGAGTCAGATTGGAGTATCTTCTGAATCAGGGCGTTGCGCTCCCTGGCGATCGCCTCACGCTCTGCTTTGTCTTTCTCCCAGCTGAAATAGTTTCGCCCTTCGATCCAGGTCTGCAGGCATTTGGTGTAGGTTGAGAGAGGATTGCCATCCCAGATAGCGAAGTCGGCGTCCTTTCCAACTTTGATGCTGCCGACATAATCCTGAATCCTCATTTGAATCGCAGGATTGATCGTTACCATCTTAATCGCTTCTTCCTGTGACATCCCGCCATACATCACCGACTTGCCGGCTTCCTGATTGAGGCGGCGCGCCATCTCGGAATCATCGGAGTTGATCCCGACGACGACGCCCTTCTCGGCCATCAGCGCCGGGCTGTATGCATTGGCGTCGTAGACTTCAAACTTGTACGCCCACCAATCAGAGAAAGAGCCTGCGCTGGCGCCATGTTCACGCATTTCGCCGGCGACTTTGTAGCCACCGAGGATATGAGTAAACGTCTGTACCGTGAACCCGAACTCTTCAGCCAATCGCATCAGCATCAGGATTTCTGATTGCACGTAGGAGTGGCAGTGGATAAACATGCGGCCACGAATGATGTCAAGCAGCGCATCGAGCATCAGATCCTTCCGCGGCGGAACAGTCTTTGCCTTCGCCGAGTTGCTCAGTGCGTTGTAATCGTTCCACTCCTTCTCATATTCTTCCGCGGTCTGGAAACCATCCTTCATAATGGTCTCTACTCCCATGCGGCTCTGTGGGTAGCGGATGTTGTAGTTTTCTCCCCAGTTACTCTGTTTCACGTTCTCACCGAGTGCAAACTTGATCGAGGGTGGAGTCAGCTTATACTTGAGTCCTTCAGCATTGAGTCCCCACTTGTGTTTGATCATCTGCGCCTGGCCACCGATCGGATTCGCTGAACCGTGAAGCAGTTGCGACATCGTTGCCCCACCGGCAAGGACACGATAGATGCTGATGTCTTCAGGATTGACGACATCACCAATGCGTACTTCCGAAGTGATCGCGTGGCTGCCTTCATTCACGCCTCTCGAAATCGCGATATGGGAGTGTTCGTCGATGATTCCTGCAGTCACATGCAACCCGGTGCCATCGATGATGCGGACCCCGGCGGGCACCGGTAGATCTTTGCCGATCTGAGTAAACTTACCCTTCTGGATGAGCAAGTCTGTCTCCTCAAGGATGCCATCATCCTCTGAAGTCCAGATCGTTGCATTCTGGATAAGCACCGCCTCCTGTGGCGGCTGCTCCGAAAGACCGAAGGATCGATTCGGATAGGTGAGGCGCGAGACCAGCGGAAGGTCACTCTTTACTTCGCTGGATTGCTGCCAGGGGGAGTCACCGCGTTCCTCACGGTCGCCTTCCTCCCTGTCACTTTCAGCAGTACCCTCCTCGTAGGGAGTGACCAATTCTGCGCGCCAGGGGATATCCGAGCCATCCGGCAACGCTGCCACTCCGGCGAGGGCGCCTGCATCCGATTCACCAGAGAAGCGAACGACACCGTTGTATGGTTCGGTATCCAGCTTGATAGTGAAGCGAACCAGTTTTCCATCAATCTCCAGGTTCTCGATACGAGCGCGCTTATCTCCAACCTGCAGGTTACCGCGCGGTCGTTCTGCCGAGCCTGACACCTTCAGTTCCCAGGTATCGTTGCCCAAGGTGAGGTTGTAAGTTCCACGAAGTTCGAACTGCGGTAGATCATCGAGCTTGATTTCATCCCCGGCGACCCAGACAGAATAAAGTTTTCTGGTCTTGTCAAAGATATCGCCGTCGTAGACACCGAAGCTGGCGAGCTTGCCCGGTTCAAGGGTGCCGACGAGATTCTGAACGCCGCACATCCGCGCGGGAATGGTGGTCAGGGCAGCGAGCGCCTGCTGCTTGGTCAACCCGCGCATAACGACTTTCTGCAGCGCTGTGAAGAAATCGCGGTCGCGATCAAGCCCGTTGGTAGTGAATGCGAACTCTACTCCTGCGTCGGCGAGGAGCTTGGCGTTCGAGGGTGCCATCTCCCAGTGACGCATCTCCGCAAGCGAGACAGCGACGGCATCATCGGGCGATTTGACATCGGGCGCGTCGGGAAAATCAAGCGGCAAGACCAGGGCGGCGCCGGTGGCTTTCAGGTCGTTGAGGATCGCATACTCGTAGTTTGAGCCGAGATAGAGGTTGGTCAGCCCGAACTCTTTAGCGATCGCATCGGCACGGAGAATCGAGAGCTTGTCTCCCGGATCGAACATAATCGTTCGGGATTTGATGTCGGCAAGCGCCTCGATCGCGCGGTTGAATTCCGGCATCTCCTGGTCACGATTCTGAGCGTAGGCGGCACGCGCCTTCTGGTACCAGTCGAGGTCGTAGAGAGTCTGCCTGATCAGCGCGATACTCCCCATCAGAGAGGAGGGGTATTGCTGCCGGGATGAGCCCTTGTCAAATGACATGAAAGGCAGCGAGTAGGCGCGCAGGATGACATCATTCGGAAGTTTCGGCGCCAGCGTCGCCACAAAGGAACGTCCGCGGAAGATCCCGTCGAGGCGGCAGGATTGCACAGTGCCGTACCCGAACTTGGCGAGATTCCTGGCCTCATCGGAATCGGGCTTGAATTGTGATACCCAGTCGATCTCCGAGTGGATCGCGTCGTTCCAGGCGTTGGCGCCCTCGCGGTGGCCTTCGTACTGCGGCGTATCGTTTCCGCGGCGTGGCTCCGAACGCTGTTTTTCTATTCCGTAGTCGGTGAATGGGTCAATGAACGCGGGGTAGATTGTCTTGCCACTCAGGTCGACCACGATTGCTTCCGGCGGTATGGTAACATTGGTACCCACGGCCGCTACCTTGCCATCTCTGATCAACAGGGTCGCGTTCTGATAAGTGGTTGCGGGGGATGCCACGATGTTCGCATTCGTGAACGCCATCACTGTCGGGCTCTTGTCACGAATCCCATATTCGGGCGTGGTTTCAGCACTCCACGCGGCGGCCGAGAGGAGGAAAGCGGCACACAAGATTACTGCGGCGAATACCTTCGCCAAAGCGTGTATCTTCGACCCCGTCGGCACAGCAGAGGCTCCATCTCGCTGTGATGATATCATTAAGTCAGAGCTCCTTTGCACTTACGTGCCTGGTATATTCCAGATGTTAGAGGTTTACAGATTCGATCGAAGTTAGTAAATCGCACCGGGGAGTTCAACAGCTAAAACGAGGGGGAAGGCCTCCAGACGGAGAGGGACACCACATCGTCAGCGGTGTCCCTTCAGATACTGCAATGGTCAGAGTGGGGGGCGCTACTCCCAGACTGGCTCAACCATCTTCCCCATGAAGAGGATCACATCTGGGTTAGTGGTATGGATCACGTAGATAAATGGCCGATTGAAAATCCACATCGGTGGAGCGGCGCCGACTGCTCCGCTCGAAGAAGTTGCCGCCGCAGCCTCGGTTCCCTTCTCGTCGACCTGCACAAAAGTCTTGTGCATTACGCGACTGAGATAGATGGCGCACTCCTCGCACATCCCATCGAAATCGGCACGGTCGGCGTCGAATGCCACCTCCATCCCGAGTTCTGAAAGCACATCATTGAGCTTCAGCGAGTAGCTGAGCCTGAATCTGGGCACCATGATATCGTTCTTGCCAGCTCGCATTGAGCTCTGGATTTCCTGCCATAGCTGCTCATCCAGGTTGGCAAGCAGTGCATCGATATCGACACCCTCGAGCGGCATCAACAGGGTCATGGCAAAATCGCCGTCGCCATACGGCATCTGTAGCCCGGTGACATCATCGTTGGCCATGAATTTCATTGGAGCATGCGACATATGCATGCCGTTGACGGTTACCGTGGTGCTGTCGGGTTTGGTGAAGCTGATCGGCTTGGTCCTGGAGTCTTCAAAAATGGTGGTCCAGTCCCCCTTGAAGTAAATCGCATTCACCAGGAAGATCACTTCATTGGAGTAGATCTCATCAACGATAGTCGGGATGCGACCATTCGTGGCTGAGGAGACCCAATCGTTGATTGTATTGACGGAGCGGGGATCACTGAAATTGAGCCCGGCAACTTCAGCATCGAAGTATTCCTGGTTGAGATCGAGGAACTCCTGGCGAAATGGCATATCCTGCCTGTACCAGATCGAGTTTGCGACATCGACGGTGACCGAGTGATCGAGCTGCGTGAAGAAATCGATCAGGCTTTGATATGACTGGTTGATTTCCTCTACGCTCATGCCGCTGAGTGTGAGGCACTCCTCCATCGCTGTCTTTGTCTCACCGGCCGCACCGTTGTAAACCATGCCCAGTGACATCGACACGCTAAAGGGGGACACGAAAATGTTTTGCTGCTCTTCCCGGGACTCCATCTCGACCAGTTTGCGGAACAACTTGAAACTGAAATCATTGCCGGAGTTTACGAGCTGTTTCTCCAACTGCGTTAGTTCACGATGAACGGGTTGCGGCTCAACGCCGCCATCGCCACATCCGAGCAGCAGCAGTGCGAGAAAGCTTGTCAATATGCTCAACGATGCGATTTGTCCTGATCTGCATCGACGCACCAACATTTTGACCTCACATTTGGAGAATGTTAGAGATTGTTTGAACTTCACTCCCCGGAATCAACCGGGGACTATTCTTCGGGATTAAAGAGTACCTCCAGCTTCTCGCCCGGCTCGGTCTCGAAGAAATTATAGATATTCAACTTAATCGGGTCGAGCCGCCCATATTCCTCGATATATGCGTCCATCACCGGCGTCAGATCGAAGTAGAGTCGGTCGGTGAAGAAGGCATCACACGGATCAAAGCTTGCGTGGCGCAGATAGATATCAGCTGAACGTGGATCGCTTTCGGTAAAGCTAGCCGGTGACATGATTGCCCAGAAGTAGTGAAGATTGCAGCCACCTGAGTAAGACAGGTCGATGGTTAGGATGTGATCCTCCGCCGAGGCGGCGTTCAACTGGAAACTCGTAACTTGAGTCGTGATGGGGGGAATCTCAAGAGGAGTCACGCTGCCGGTGAGCGAGTCGGAGTCAGAAGCCAGTCTGACGACCAATCGTGCTTCACCGGGCGGTCGCGGAACTGTCGTGGTCTTGTCAAGTCCTTCATACGGCCAGATAGGTTCCAGACTGATGAGGGAGAACTCGTAGCCGGAGAGCGTGCGCTTCATCTTCTCAATGTCGGCGTCACTGCCGCTGCCACTGAGATAGAGGTAGAATGGTCCATTGAAGTCATCTGTTTGGATCCACAAATCCGCAGCAGCGATCCCCTCCCAGACACAGAAGCAGAAGTCGCAGCAGCGGGAATCAAAGGCATACTTTCTGAAAGTGATCGAGATACCAGTCTCGAATACATTGGCAGTCTGCCCGATATGGATAGTGAAGGGTTTATCCAGAAAGGCGCGCACATCCATCTGATCCTGCGTAGGTGAATCGTTGCACGCTCCACAGAAGATGGCCGCCATGACGGCAATGACGATAGAACAAATGACGCGAATGCCCACGATTTTTCTCATACTATGACCCTACCTGTTATGCCTTAGTAAGATCCAGGTTACCTAATGAACATAACGTAGAATGTCCAATTTTGTTTAGTGGGGGAAGCTACATCCTCGGGCTGGTGCGCAGGTTAACCGCGACACCGAACATTCCACCGCCGCTATCGCTACCCTCAAAAGGTACCTTGATCCTGAAGTTATCGAACAGGCAAAGTCCTGATTTCTCGTCGCACATATAGACGACTGCATCAACCGTAATTTCGGCATCACCTTTTTCAACCTCAAGGGGGATTTCGAACGTCAGCTTCTGTCGGTCGAGCACAATCTGGCTCGGATCAGCACGAAACTTGATGTTATCGCTCTCGGTATGAAAGTCGACATGGAACGGGGCTTCCTGATTGAGTTTATACCCCGGCGGCATCACCAGGGCGAAACTAACGGCGGAATTGCCAGTGTGCAGCATCCGTTTCGGAACTTCAATGATACGGCCATCGAAGTTGTCCATCGTCTGCCCGGCCAGCATACCGACATTCTTGAGCATCAGCGTGCTGACCTGTTTCGTGACAGGGTCGAGGACTCTGATCTGATGGTTATTGGCGTCGGCGACATAGAGCTTGCCATTTAGAAAGGTGAGTCCCGAGGGCTCATCGAATTGGGCCTGGGTAAAACCACCATCTCTCCAGCCGCGAGCACCGGTACCGGCAAGGGTGGTCGCAGACTTCTTCTCGGGATCGATTACCTTGATCTTGTGATTGTAGGTATCGGCGACATACAGCAGGCCATCATGGTAGACAACTCCAAGCGGGTGCTGCAGGCGGGCATCCGGGAATGTGCCATCGATGTCACCATATTCGAAAAGTCCCTGACCGATGATCGTTTCCACTTCACCGTTCTGATCGAGATCGGCTGAGCGGATCGAACTGGTTTCACTGTCAGCGAAGTATAGTTTCTTTCCATCGGTGGTCAGGCCGCTCGGTTGGGCAAGATTTGCATCCAGCAGCGTGCTGTCGACGATGTTCTCGGCAGCCGATCCGGCGTAAGGCTTCGCCTCCCACGAGTCGGTGTCTGCAACCCAGATTTGATGCGACCCCGCCATCGCGATGTAGAGCTTGTCGGCGACAAGTTGCAGATCCCAGGGTGAGTTGAGCGCGATATTGCGACCCTTGCCACTGACATTGTAGCGGCGGGCCTGCTTGCCGGTGCCCAGTACGGTCTTGACCGTCTGGTCATCGAGGTCAGCGACTCTGATCACGTGATTCTCGGTGTCGGCGATGTAGAGTTTATCGCCATCCTGCACAACCCCTTGTGGTTTGTTGAACTGTGCCTCTGCAAAGCTGCCGTCTGCCAGGCCTTGTTTGCCTGAGCCGATCACCAGCTCGATCTGGCCATCGGGCCGCACCAGGAGCAGCCGGTTGTTGTTCGAGTCGGTGATCAGCAGTTTGTCATCTTCCGTCGCAACGATTTTGCCCGGATAGCGGAGGATATGTTGCTGCGACATCTGGATTTCTCGGACGAACTGGAAATGCTTCTGCTTCAGCTTACCCTGCTTCCCGAAGTAGTCAACCGTCTGACCGATGACATCATCGAAGAGATCATAGATACCTTCACCGCTGTGAGTGCCGATGATCTTGCCATCGGGATTGATCAACACGAATGAGGGCCAGGCGCGAATGCCATACTGGTTCCAGACCTCGAATTGATCGTCGTTGATTACCGGGTGATGAATATCATAGCGCAGGATTGCCTCACGAATTGCGTCCGTCGATTTCTCATTGGTGAACTTCGCCGAGTGCACTCCGATGACGATCAGGTCATCCTTGTATTTCTCCTCAAGCCGGGCGAGATCGGGCAGCACATGCATGCAGTTGATGCAGCAGAAGGTCCAGAAATCGAGCAACACCACGCTGCCACGAAGTTGAACCATTGCCAGCGGAAATCCGGTATTGAGCCATTCCACGCCATCGGGGAAATCGGGCGCATCAAGTGACCCGTTCAGTTGCTCTTCAGACAGCACAACCGGCTCGCTCTCTGGTTCTGCGTTCTCTGTCGCCTGACTCTCCGAGGTTTGAGTGCTGCTCCCCTCTCCCTGCGTTGCATCGGATGCGCACGAAAAGAGTAAGAGCCCGGCGACCAGCAGACTTATCCATAGTAGATTTCGCGATTTCATCATTGCCTCCAGCGGAGTCGAACAAAGTCAAATTCATAATATCTATACAGCCGTAACTGATTTTCAGATTTGAGAATATTGCTCGATTTGAGGTTTCCCATCACGTTTGCAACTGCGTGGCTGTCGGCACACGGTCAACAACTCTGCGCTTCGCGTAGAGGGTGAGCGTGATCCCGCGCACCGCCATGAACATCGTCATAGCCAGCCAGAGCGCGTGAATGCCGATCGTACCCTCGAGAAGATAGTAAATCGGAAAATAGAATACGAGCGTCGCAACCACCATCGAGATCAACATCGCTCGCGTGGCCGTCGCGCCGATAAACACGCCATCCCAGATAAAGCAATAAGTATTCACGAGCGGGGCAATGATTACCCAGAGGTAGACACCTCGTGTTACGGCGATAACATCGGGATTGTCGGTATAGATACCGATGATTGAGCGTTCGAGCAGGAGATAGCAGAGCGAGACGGCGACCGCGATCGCGGTGGCCCAGGCGAAGATATGCTTGATGGCTCGCTTGAGCTGTTCCGGATCGCGCGCGCCGAAGAACCTGCCGACCAGACTTTCGCCGGCAAATGCAAAGCCGTCGATGCCATACGAGAGGACCATCAGCAACTGCAGCAGGATCGTGTTCGCCGCCAGGATCGTGTCGCCATGGTCTGCGGAGATGGCGGTGAAGAAGGCGTAGGCGAGCGTCAACAACAGGGTGCGGAAGAAGATATCGGTATTGATCGAGAAAAACTCCTTGAGCTTCTCGATCTGCATCAGCCGTGACTTAACAACTTTCTTGAGGTATCCCCGGTAGCTGATCGCAAAGAGGATGATAGCCAGCGTCACTCCGGCATAGTTTGCGATCACCGTTCCCAGCGCGACACCGTCGGTCTTCATCCCGAGCACGTTGACGAAAACAACATCGAGGATGATGTTCAGGCTGTTTATGAAGATCGCCATGATCATCGGGTAGCGCGCATTCTGCATTCCGAGGAACCAGCCATTGAAGGCATAAATCGACAACTCGGCCGGCGCCGACCAGATACGGATGTTGAAATAGATGGCTGCCTGTGTGGTGACATCTTCGGATGAGTCCACCAGGTAAAATGCCGCTGCGCTGATCAACTGCTGCAGTGCGAGCAGCAGCAGGCTGACTATCCACGCGACCGCGAGTGCCCGCAGCAGCGTGTGGATTGCCTGCGGTTCGTCGGTGGCACCATAGGCTTGCGCCGTCATGCCGGTGGTACCCATCCGCAGGAATCCGAAGGCCCAGAAAAGGGTATTGAAGATCATGCTGCCGACGGCGACGCCGCCCAGGTAGTATTCTTCGGAGAGATGCCCCACCAGCGCCGTGTCGACCGAGCTGAGTAACGGGATCGAGATATTGCTGATGATGCTGGGGATCGCGAGTCTGAGGATATCTTTATTCAAGCAATCTTCCTGGGTCGGGGCTCCTGTTGATCAAACCTGACCGGAAATCTATACTTTGCTGCAAGAAAGGAAAGGGGAATTGGCGGGGTGGCTCACGCCAGCCTCTTGGCCATCACCACGCTGCGGTAGTTGGTTACCGGCCATTGGTGATAACAGATGAACTCATATCCCATGCGGTTGTACCACTCGATCAGGTGGTGCGCCGGTTCCGCCGTATCGAGGGCGAGATAATTGCAGCCATCGGCGCGAGCCTGTTTTTCTACGCGTTGCACCAGGCGAGTCGCCAGACCCTTACCTTGAAGCTCCGGTTTGACCGCAAGTTGTGCCAGGGTACCGACATCGGGCCGCTCGTAGAAGCTGCAGCCGCGAGAGTGTTCCGGGTCGTAGTAGCAGGCCGTGCCGACGATCTCGCCGGCGATTTCGATCACGAAGCAGCGCGCGCTTTCAACGCGACGCCGGGTGATGGAGGCATCCTGATGGGTCGCCAGAAACTTCAGACCCATCCGCTGCAGGTAGCCATAGGCGCGGTTGAGGAGGATGGTGAGTTCCTCGAGAGAGTCGGCCCCATTCAGATCACGAATGAGTATCTCGCTTTGGTGGTCATACGATTTCTGGTCCATGGTGTGGATAAGCAAGCATGATTATGCTTGCAGGTCAAGCGCTGTTGTTCAGCGCCTGCACACGGCGTTTCAATTTCGGACAATGTGCCGGAATGAATCAGATATGGAGTGAATCACTCCGATAACTGGGGATACGAACCATGCAGTAAGTCCGTGCGACCGAACCCGGCGTAAACGCCTGCAGATCCCGTTGATGCTCTGGCGGGAGAAACAGGCCAGGGGCACGAACTTCACTCAACAGCATCATTCGCTCAAAATGTCCGGCGAGACCGCTTGCACACGGCAAGCAAGCGACGTTTCGCGGCAACCGACTCGCGGGCGAGTCACATTCGCGCAACCGATTGTCGAACTATCCGCGGCCAAGGAACCTGCGCTACTTGTCAGTCACAGCGCACTCGAACTGATCAGTACCTGCGCTCGCCGCCGCCCGTTAAGCAGTGCCTCCAGAGATTGCTTCCAGTGAGTGGGTTTGCCGGAGAGACTTAATCTCGCCGCGACCGTCGACACCTCCCTGCCTCCCGGTCAGTACCTTCCGGGAATGCAGATGAGCGGTAATGATGCCGGAAGTGGATTTCCCAAACTCGTGCCCGAGTAGTCTCAACTACGAGTCGCGTCGATTCACTCCTCCCCGAATCGATGCGGCGGCCACTCTCCGGGTTCGGTCATTTTATTTGTGCTCCACATTCAGAAGTATGCAGCTTATATTTCCCCCTGAACTTAGCGACAGGGAGTCACTCAATCATGCCGAGCCAATTTTCCGCTGATGTCATCCGGGTGCTCAAGGCGATTCCGCGTGGCTGCGTGGTCACCTATGGCCAGGTCGCTGCGCTCGCCGGCAGCCCTCGCGCGGCACGCCAGGTGGTGCGATTACTCAATGCGTACTCGAGCAGCGAAGAACTGCCGTGGCATCGGGTAATCAATAAGCAGGGTGGCATCTCGCTCGAAAAGGGCAACGGATACGAATTGCAGAAATCGCTGCTGATCAAGGAGGGGGTTAAGTTTGACCGGGATGATAGAATCAATCTTGCTAGATACCAATGGAGGCCGGAGTAGTTATGGCTGCTATGACGAAGAGCGAAGTATTGAAACTGCTGAAAGAAAACGCGAACGAGCGCGGCATCGCGAACTGGAAGAAGTCCGACCCCTCGAACGGTAAGTGGAGTTCATTCGGTATAGGATTGACGCAGCTGAAGAAACTCGCCAAGCAGATCGGCAGGGATCACAAACTCGCAACCGAGTTATGGAAGGAACCGAACTTCGACGCCAAACAGATGGCGATCCTGGTGGAGGACCCGAAAGAGGTTACCGAGAAGCAGGTGGATGCACAACTGGCCGATCTTGAGTTCTGGATGCTGGCGCATGTCTATGTCAGCACACTCTTTCCAAAACTGCCATTTATCCGCGACAAAGCTCCGAAGTGGCGGAAGAGCAAGAATCATATCGAGCGGCGCTGCGGCTACCTGGCCCTCAGTGGTCTTGCCGCCAGTGACAAGACGACACCCGATGACTTCTTCCTCCCGATTGTCGAAAAGATCGAAAAGGAGATCAAGGGTGAGGAGAACTTCGTTCGCGATGCAATGAATACGGCACTGTACAACATCGGCTGTCGCAGCAAGCAACTGCACTCGGCCGCCCTCAAGGCCGCGAAGTCGATCGGCAGGGTTGAAGTGGACTATGGTGATAACTCATGTCAGCCGATCGATGTGGTGAAGCACCTCAGCGGTGAGCGTGTCAAAGCGAAATTGGGCGTGAAGTAGACGAAGTGTCACGGCGACAATCGATATCCCCGGCTGGAATCTATCAGCTCGCGGTCTGTCTGCTGCTGTTGAGTAACCTGTTGCTACTGGCGTGCGGCGAATCCAATTCGCCAATTGCCAGGGCGAAGCGATTCTATGAGTTGCGCGAACAACGGCGATTCGATGCCGCGCGCGCAATGATGGCTGCGGATGCGCGAATCTGGTATCAGAGTCGCAACGGAGAAGGTGAACCGTGGCGACTGGATGGGCCATGGTCGACGTGGGATAGCGTTTTCAACGCGCGCCTTGATCTCAGGGACTGGACCGAGGTCGACAGTAGTGTAAAGGTCGTTTCGCTGGTAGATAGTGATTTCTACCGCATGATCGAGCGCGCGCCGCAGGAGGCGAGCCTGACGATTTACTTCGACTCGACCGGACTGATCAATGGTCAACTGATCGAATCGGGGAGTGGCGATCCACCGCCCGATAAACTGGGCGAATTCGTTGAATGGGCACAGAACACCTACCCGGTCGAGCTTGCCTATGTTATGCCCGAAGGCCGCCTCAATCCCGGCGCGGATCGCGCCATCAGGTTGCGGCGGCTGCTCTACGAATGGCGGAGTGCTACAGGCAGAGCGGAGGTGCTTTAGCTGTTCGATTTGGTCGCCTGGTTGCGCAAGAAAGGGTTGGGGAGAGATTCTTGCGCAGGAAAAGCTGAAGTTGAAAAAAAAGGAAACTCTGGCACCGGAAAATCGATAAAACTTACCTGCATAGGCGACTTTTCAGAACAGGACAATTTGAGAGGCAGCCATGAGTAGTATCGAACCGTCATACCCACAGATCTTCTTCACATTCTTATCGTGCCTGATATCGAGTCTTGCAGTTGTGCTTAGCGCAGGAGAACAGCTTCACGCCAAGGGTGATCAGATTTTGCGGGAACAAAGCTCCATCGTAAGCGGCTTGAAGCTGCATTACCGTGTCGCCGGCGAGGGGCCATACTTACTTCTGCTGCACGGTTTCACCCTCTCCGGCCAATCGTGGGAACCGTTTATCACGGAGTTTGGCAGGGACCACACAGTGATCGCGGTTGACCTACCGGGTCATGGCAGCTCCGATCCGCAGCGGGGCGATTTCAGTTTTCGCGGATCAGCTCAGTTGATCATGACCCTGCTGGATGAATTGGGGGTGCGTGAGTATGATGCTATCGGTCACAGCGCGGGAGGGATAACTTTGCTCGACCTGGCCGTGCTCGACTCGACCCGTCTGCGATCGCTGATCCTGGTCGGTGCTGCACACGAAGCCTCCGCCGAGGGGAGCCATCTGTTGCGTAACGATCGATTCGAGCAACTCGACGCGGGGCTGCTTGAGTTCTACAGGGCCATTCACCCGGGTGGTGACGAGCAGATCAAGAAGCTCTTTGCACAACTGAACAAACTCCCTGACAGCGAGGAGTGGTCTGAGTTCACCCCAGAGCACCTCTCGCTCATATCCGCACCTGCACTTCTGGTATGCGGAGACAGCGATCCTTACTTCCCGCCGAGCGTCGTATCACGGTTGCAGGAAAGACTCGCAGACGCCCGATTGTGGGTGATCCCGAACCAGGGGCATTGCCCGATATTTGTCGATCTGGGCGGGAGTGCGGAGTTGGCCGGCCGGTTCGCAGAGTATGCCCGGGAATTCTGGCGGGGTTTGGATTAGCCGGACTCGAGGGAGCGGGGATAGGTTGTATTGGAAAGGTGGTGCTGCTGCCCGGACAGGGTACAAAGCCGAAAGCTCTTCAATTCCATTAGGATATCGGCCTAGCAGCCTTTATAATAGGCGACCTATGACAAACGAGATGGACGAGCTGTATGCCCGGTTTGAGGCGCAGGACGCGCCGAACTTGCCGGAGCAGTTCCAGAGCTACAAGCTGAACAAAGATATCATCGGGGAAGGGGCGGTTGGATTCAGCTATCGTGCGGTCAGGACCGACACCAACTCGCCTGTGCGGCTCAAGGTGATGCGCCGCCGCCTCTGCGAGAACCCGGAGTTCGGTGAGCAATTCCATCGGCAGGGACGAGTATTGGCTGAGATGCGGGGCAGCCACATTCTGCACTTCGAGCGTACCGGGATGCATTCATCGATCCTCTATTATGAATTCGAGTTCGTTGAAGCATCCAGCCTCAGGAGCATTATCGCCAATCACGCGCCGCTTCATCCCGATCTGGCGGCGTTGATCACCGCGCAGATAGCTACCGGGCTAAACGAGATCCATGGCCTGAGACCATCGCCGGGACTCGGGAACCTGATTCCGTTGCACCGCAGCCTGAAGCCTGAGAATGTCCTGATTACGGCGACTGGACGCGTTTATCTCACCGACATCGATATGCGGGCGCTGAGCGATTTTGCTGACAGACAGCAGATCGAGTTGCCTTACTCAACCAGTGTTTACGCCTCTCCGGAACAACTGCTCAAAGCAGGCTTTGCCGACCGCCGTTCCGATATCTACGCGCTCGGGCTTATCTGCTTCGAAATGCTGACCGGCCGCATTCCATTCACCGGACACAACGCCTATGAAGTGCGACAAAATGTTCGCGAGGATAGCCGTCTGAAGTACTCCGAACTCTACCCGGTCTACCGCGACAGTATGATAAAATGGTTGCTCAAGCAACTCGGGAAGCTGGCGGAAACGATGATGGAACACGAGCCGGGGAATCGTCCGGCAACGATAGTAGATATTGAGAGTCGACTTCAGGATTACTTTCTCGGAAGCTCCTATGACCGGCCGGAGGACGCTATCGCGGACTTCCTGCGTGTCGGAGCATTCCAGAGCAATCGTACGCGGAAACGGGGGTTTATCGACAAATTGTTCGGCCGCTAATCCGGAGAGAGTGGTGTTGTGACAGCGATATCGGAGAGCATTTCGATCCTGGTTCAACGTGATCTGCTCGCTTGTAAAACGGTTTGTAATTCTGCATATAGACGGTCGCAAAAATGAAACAGCAAATTGGACTATCTTGAGCCATAAATTCGCTTTAGAAGTTGGCGAAAGCTCCGTCTTATAAATTGAGTCTAACTATTTCGTCCTGAGTAATATGGGTAGATAATGACCTTGACAGTTGTTGGGGGGCTGGGTAAATTTATTGTTCTAAACGCGAGCGCAAGCGTTGACACACAACCATAACCACGAAAGAAAAGCATGGATTTAGGTTCCCTCTCGTCGGACCTGCAGAACGCTATCAGGCGGGCGCAGGAGCTGGCAAAAAGCTATTTTCACGCGGAAATTCGTCCTCAGCATCTCTTCCTGGCACTACTTCGTGACGAATCGAATTCCCTGGGCGGTTTGCTCAAGCAGCTTGGCAAGAAACCGCAGTACTTCGAAAACCTCGTTGCCGATGAATTGTCGAAATTGGGCAAATCAGCGGCAGATGAAGTAAAACCAGTCGCGTCACCCGCACTGCAGTCTTTGCTGGTAGGGGCGACCAAGATCAAAGATAAGTATTCCGACGCCGAGGTGGGCCCGCAGCATATCCTGATGGTTTTCGTCGGGCCAGATTCGCCGCTGAGTGAGCAGATCAAACGCCGGATGGACTTCGACGAAGGCAAGATCATCGATGCCCTCGCCGATATCACCGCGCTTGACACCATCACAACCGGCGGTGGTGTTGTTTCGACGGAGGGGGAGTCTGAGGCAGCTGGCGCAGAGGGAATCAAGTACTGCACCGACTTCACCGAGAAGGCGCGCAAGGGTGATTTTGACAAGTTTTTCGGACGCACCGAGGATATCTACAACATCTCTCGCGTGCTGATCCGCCGTCGCAAAAACAACCCGATTCTGGTTGGTCCTCCGGGAGTGGGCAAATCCGCACTCGTGGAGGGTCTGGCGATTCAGATCGCGAACAAAGAGACGACCCCTGAGTTGCACGACGCGACGATCCTGGCGCTTGACCTGGGGCAGTTGGTCGCGGGAGCGAAGTACAAGGGTGAATTCGAAGAACGCTTCAACAATCTGATCTCCCGACTCTCCAAGGGTAAAGGCAACCTGATCCTCTATATCGATGAGATTCATACGATTGTGGGTGCCGGCAACCCCAGTGGCGGTATGGACGCCGCCAATCTGATCAAACCGGCACTGGCCAGAGGAGCTTTCAAGGTGATCGGAGCGACGACGCTTGAAGAGTACCGCAAGTACATAGAGAAAGACAAGGCGCTTGACCGCCGGTTCCAGCGTGTGATGGTGGAAGAACCCACCTTCGATGAAGCGTTCGAGATTCTGAAGGGCGTTCGTGACGTATACGGCAAACACCACGCGCTGTCGATTCCCGATGAAGTGGTCAGTGAAGCGATTCGGATGTCGCAGCGTTACATCGGCGACCGTTTTCTTCCCGACAAAGCTATCGACCTGCTCGATGAAGCCTCTGCGTCATTTCGCCTGAATTGCACGAGGGCGAAGAATGGTCTCGGGCCTTTGAAGCAAGAAGCCGAGGAGATCAAGAAGACCCTGGGCGGTGCCTTCGACAGCGAAAACGAAGAAGGGCTGGATGGTGAAGTCAGAGGTAAGATTGCCGCATTCAACGAGAAATTTGATGAACTCTTCTCGCTCTGGACGGGCAGGGTTTAGAGGAGTGATGATTGATGGAAACTGAACGCACTGAACAGAACGAAATCCAGCAGTTCAAGGAGAACCTGGAGAAGCTGTCGAGCCTCGAGAAGTTCGTGATGGCTGAGGATCAGAAGCTGGGTCCGGAGGATGTCGCCTACGTGATCTCGCGCTGGACGAAGATCCCCGTCAACCGGATGCTTCAGGATGAACGCGAGAAGCTGCTTAAGCTCGAGGATCATCTCGGCAAGCGAGTGGTGGACCAGGAGGAGGCGATTAAGACGATCTCTGAAGCGGTGCGCCGTTCCCGCTCCGGGCTGAAGCGACACAATCGACCGATCGGATCATTTCTGTTCCTCGGATCGACCGGCACCGGAAAGACAGAGCTCGCCAAGACCCTGGCGGAGTTTCTTTTCAATGACGAGAAGAACATGGTGCGCTTTGACATGTCGGAGTTCATGGAGAAACACTCCGTGGCGAAATTGATCGGCGCGCCCCCCGGTTACGTGGGCTATGACGCCGGCGGACTCCTGACCGAGAGCGTCCGGAGAAACCCTTACTCGGTCGTGCTGTTTGACGAAGTCGAGAAGGCTGACCCCGATGTGTTTAACATCATGCTTCAGCTTTTGGACGACGGCCGCCTCACCGATGGTCAGGGCAACACCATCGATTTCACCAACACGATCGTGATCCTGACTTCAAACTTCGGGTCGCAATATATCCTTGAGTGCTACCGCGAGGAGAAGCCGGTGGATCGCGACGAAATGATGAACATTCTCAAGGCAAAATTCCGACCGGAGTTTCTCAACCGCCTTGAGTGGATTATCTTCCGCCCGCTGACCGAGGTGGGAATCAACACAATCGTGAATATCCAATTGAATGTGATCAATAAGATTCTCAAGGAACAGAAGATGACCATCAAGGTGAGCCCGGATGCGCGCGACGAAATCGCCAAGCGCGGGTATAACTTTGAGATGGGTGCGCGTCCGTTGCAGAGGGTCCTTGAGAAAGAGGTTCTCAACCCGCTTTCGATTGGAATCATCGACGGACGTTTTCCCGAGGGATCGGAAGTAGAGGTACGCTTCGCCAATGACACGTTTGAGTTGGTGAAGCTGTAAGTTCAGTTGGTGGAGTGAAGAGTACGACGTGAAATTGCCGGACCGCGTTAGTCCGGCGTGCGACAGACCGTTGTATGTATGTCAGACCGAATTACAGATAGAACGCAATTAACACACTTTAATAACCCACAGTGGAGGTCCCATGGCGGATTATAAAATTGCCGCACCTCATATCGGCACAACCGAATACAAGGACAAAAGTGATTCTGTCCCATTGGATCTGCTGCCGTCAAACAAGATGGTGTATCTCACCAAGCTCAACTCGCAGGAGGAGCAGGAGCCTGAGTTGACCAAGTGCAAGAGCCTCAAAGAGGTATTCGCGCACTATCGCCCGTCGCAGGAGGTGACAGTCAACAAGCAGGATGGTTCCGAGGAAACGGTCGATCTCGAGTTCAATTCGATGAAAGACTTCGGCTCGCTCGAAATCATCAACAAGATTGACTACCTGCGCGAGAAGTACAACGAGGTAGAGATACTGCGCAATCTGCAGAACCTGCTGGAGAAGCCGAATTCGAAGCTGAAGAAGATGCTTTCGGATGAAGGCAAGAAGCAGGAATTCCTGCAGGTCGTGAAAGCTTACATCGATCAACTTTAACCTTACAGCGAGGAAACAATGGCTGACGAAGAAAAAGATCTACAAGAACAAAAGCCGACAGCCGAGGCCGAGGTTAAAGAAAAAGCCGACCTAAAGGATATCCTCGGTGAGGGTTTTGTCAAATATGAGTTGATCAAGGATCACCTCTCCCATTTCAAGAGCCAGGACGGCCTGCACATGGAGGGTGTCAAGTTCCTTGATCCCAAGCATGAGTCGTACAATAAGTTTCTGACATCGGACGAATTCAAGGATCGTCGCGAGCAGCTGAAGCAACGCCTGCAGTTGTGGGCCGATCTGATCAGCAGCAACGATGTCACCTCGGATGAGTTCGCGGACAAGCTCGACAACATGATCAAGGAGGCGGACAAGAACCTCTCGAGCAACATGGCGGCGATCCATGAGGCTATCCGCCCGCTGGAAACCGCATATCGTGGCGTCGACCTGTTCTTCCAGAACGCCAAGGCGACTCCCGATTCAGAGGTTTATGCCTATTTTGGCAATGTCGGTATTTCCGATCTGACCGATCCGAATGACAAGGAGAAGTTTGAAGCGATCAATCAGCAGATTCACGATATCTACGGTCTCTACGATATCCGCAACTGCTACTCGCTCTGCTGCATTCCCGGTTATCTCGGCAGCGTCAAGGATATCGACACGGTCGCGCGCGACATGGGCCTGCCGAACAAACTGCATGTGCTGACCGATTTCAAACACTTTGACAGTTACGAAGAGATGAACGAGGAGCTGGACGACCCGTCGTACGACGACATGCGCGGTAACGACGAGTACAAGGCCTACATCTCGGTATTCGGCAACTACGTCAAGGCTGACAAGCCGGAGAGCCGCTTCGATGACAAGCCGTTGTGGCTGCCGCCATCCTCCCTCGTAGCCGGAGCGATCTACAAGAACGACAACGAGGTAGGTATCCAGGCGCCGACAGCCGGTAAGGCGAACGGCAAGCTCGCCGGAGTCCAGTCGACGGCGATCAAGTTGAATGAGAAGAAGAACACCAAGATGAATGAGAAGGGTGTTAACTGCGTTCTCAACTGGCAGGGTGATGTCGGGGATGTTGTCGCGATGGGCGCCGACACGCTGGCGAAGGATCCGAAGTTCCGCAACTATACGATCAAGCGCACCTATGACTATATATATAAGGTGATGCGCAACTATCTGAACCAGCAGGTTTACAAGGGCTTCGACGAGAAGCTCAAGAAGGCGATCGACAACGATCTCAACAAGTTCCTCAGCCTGATGCAGCGGAACCGCGTCATCAACGGCTTCACCTGTAACGTGATCGCTACCAACGAGATGATCGAAAATCAGCAGATGATCCTGGAGGTGGCGCTCAACACCAAGACTCCTATCAAGCAGTATGTCGTGAAGCTTGAAGCGATGGAGGATGAGTCGGGGCAGGTTGGGGTCAAGTAAGATTCCTGCGCCGGGCCGGCTAAATAAGGCCTGATCGGGACGACTTTTTTGCGAACCACCACCCGGCTGACGCGACAGTTGGTTTGAAAGTGATTGAGGTTCTAAACAGAACAAAGATTGAACTAAAATAAACCAGTTGCCTTAGGAGGAAACACAAT
>JBECKX010000093.1:0-15147 GCA_040235515.1 Candidatus Zixiibacteriota bacterium | reverse complement strand
CCTTCAAGGTGGGTTCCCCGTGGCATGATTTCGTCTCCACCCAATGGGTGGCCCACCATCGAGCAATATCGCCTACACGGGTACCCCAGCCCTCGGGCTGGGGCGAATAAACGTCGATTCTTGAGCTCCCCAACCCAAGGGTTGGGGTACCCATGTTGGGGTACCCATGGAGTTGCCTCCCAAACTGTGCCGCACCATCGAGCAATATCGCCTACCACAACAAAAAAACGCCCGGCTCAAGTCAGCCGGGCGTCTCTTTTTTCCGAGCCGAGGCTCAGATCATTTATCGGACTTCTTTTTCGATTTCTCTCCAATAGAAGATTCGGCCAGTCACGGCTTCTTCTTCATGAAAACCATCGCCCGCATCTTGTTGCGACCACCATTCTTGGCAAACGGCGGCGTATCGGGGTTGATCTTGCGCGCCAACTCGCGCGGCACCTGCTTCGAAGTCACAAACTTCAGCTTCTCGAAATACTTCGGCATGTCGGTCGCCAGCCAGATCGTGTCTGGCCCATTCTCTTGAACCTTCTGCACCAGCATCTTACCCCAGCCCTGTCCGCGATGCGGCTCCGACACGGCTAACGTCTCTAACTCTGTGTAGCCTTCGGTGGAGCGGAGCGAGGCAAATCCAAGCAGCGTGTCATTGTTCTTTAAAATTGTGAATTGCTCGCGCTGCAGTTCTCCGTTGCCAAGCTCATATCGACGAGCCATTCTCTGAACCTGCCGGAATTCCGTCTCCGACGGTTGTTTGAAAATCAGCATCTACTTCCCTCCGAACGCGTGATTCTTTCACGACAGCGGGGTTGAAATGAAACCAATAGTTAAAACGGCATTTCCATGCCACCCCACCTTATTCGAATAAGTCTATATATAATACGCAGGAAACGGGGAGTAGGCAAGCTAAATTTTCAGCTTGTTCGCCGTCTCACCAATGAACGGGATCGTAAACTCTTTACCCTGAATAGCATAGATGATCCCAAAGATGGCAGACAAGACCGCCAAAATCAATAATACACCCCAGAAGAGATTCGAGATAACATCTACCATGAAAAAGACCGCCAGAATCTCGATAAAAAACAAAAACAATCCCTGCTTGCCGTGCTTGTAAGCAAACTTGTTGTGACGCATACGGATAAGCGGAATGAAGCAGAGGAACGGCACGTAGCCCAGGATCGCTGCCGCCCGACCCTCCTCAATCATCTCCTCTTCATTGAGCCGGGTGCCATCCGTTTCAAAATCAATATCCTCAGCCTTCGGAGTTCCACCCAGTTCGCCCGCTTCGTCACGATCGCTCTCGGAATCGAATTCTTTCTCTTCCATAAGAATCTTCTTCTCCATTTTCCGCCAGGAGGGGATTCCTGTCGGCGCGTAGATTCATGCAGCACTCCGGGCGATTTCAACCCGCGTACTGTCACACCTGCCAGAAGAGGGTCTCTCCCGCTTTCGGCAAATCCAACGCTATATAATGAGCTTCCGGCCAGCGTTCAACAAGTTTTTCTTTCTCGAAGAAGCTCACCGCGAACTGCAACGTCATCTTGTCGCGGCGATTCAGGATCGTGCGTGGAATCGCAACCTCCACAATCTCGCCCCAGGCCGACTCGCACACCGCCTGCGCTGCGGCGGCATCCTCCCCCTTGCCGGCAAGCGTCAGCACACAACCCTCGCCTCCGACTCGAAGCTCAAACTGTTGATCGCCGGCAAACGAAAACAGTATCAACTCCGCCTCAGTGGCGGTCACGGGCTTACCATCAAAATCTATACGAAAATAGAGTGCTTCGTGATCGTAACCGAATAATATCTCCGCGATCTTGTTGCTCGCGCGATGCATCGAGCCACCCAGCCGCCGGCAATCGACCCTGCCTGCGCCGAACCACTCGAAGTAACTCGAGCGCCGGCCATCGATTCGCGGTGACAGGAAATCTGTAGGATCCTCAATCCCGGCCAGCCGTTGCCGCTGCCGCAACGGCTGCTGCAAACCCGCAGGCGCCTCCTTGCCGATGATCTCCCAGACGTTGAGCAGATGCTTGCGGAACAGATAATCAAACGTCGCGAAGTGTTCTGTGTGATGTTCATCCCCATACCACCAGCACCAGTCTGAACCCTCCGCGATATAGATCTCCTCCCAGGCGGTCTTGAGATCAGCCTCGCTCGGCGGTGAACTCGATTGCTCCGCCGTTACCAGCGCATCACGAGTCGTCTTCAACAAATCCCAGGCGCTGTTGTCCTCTTCATGCCCGATCCAGACACGGAAATTATGACTGATCCACGACCCCGCAAACAATCTCGGAATCGCCTCGATGCTGGAATGATCTGAAAACAACTCAGACGGCAGCACCGTCTCAAGCTCCTCATCCTCCTCAATGCGCCCATAAAGCGCCCGCAGGAAATCACCGCCATCCGCTTTGTAATACTCCCAGGCATTCTCACCATCAAGTATTATTGATACCACCCCGTCAGGATCATCCTTCAGCACCTTGCGCAGTTGATGCAACGACTGGACAAAATCCTCCGCCGCCTGATCAGCTGACCAGTTGGAATACACGAAGCCGATCTTATCTGAAAGCTTGTGGTCACGGAATAAAATACCTATCCGGTTCTCGTCTGCTCCCACGCTGAAGGCACGGTGGAAGCTGTTGCCGTTGGTGCTGGGAAGCGCCGGGCCGCCCGAGAGCTTCCGGCTTGCGAAGTAGACTTCTTCATCGGTTGCTATCCAGCCAATCCCCTGCTCAGCCAGAATCGGCAAAATCGCCTGCGAAACCGAGCCCTCCGAGGGCCACATGCCTCGCAAATCACGACCGAACAGCTCCCGGTAAAGCTGTGCCGAGCGCGCCACCTGCGTCCTTGCATCCTCCGGGTGCTGGAAACGACGCTCCGGAAGCTGAATCTTCGGTAACGCTTCCCGTGCAGCCTCGGTATCGACCAGCAGCGGTAAAATCGGGTGATAGTACGGCGAAAAACTCACCTCGACCTGTCCTCGCTCCTGACGCTCCTTGTAGGCAGGTACGGTGCGGCGCATCAACTCTATCTGAAAATCAAGCAGGTTCTGCTTCGTCTCCTCGGTGAATTTGCGCCCCTTCTCGAAAACCACCTTTGCCGGCTTCTCGTTGCGGAACATCGGATCGATCCAGACAGCGTTCGCCCAGCATTGCAAATCAAGCAGGTCCTGAGTCGTCATGCTCATGAGCAACTTGCGCGGTTCCTTCTCGCGACACCTGGCATGCAGTTCCTTGTAGCGCGGAAACGGTTCGATCATCGTCGGGTAGTGTGCCGTAAAGAAGCTGCTGCACACCTCGACCTTCTCATCGTCGGTCAGCTTGGCCGCGGCGCGACGCGAGAGCTGCAGGTGACGATCCTGCGCGCCATTATCGGTATAGTCTTTGATCTGATCTAAAAGTGAGGGCACCAGGTTGAACGTCTGCTTGATTCGCGGGAATTCGTCCAGCAGCAGCAACATATCTAAATAGTCCTTGCTGCCATGCAGACGCACCCACGGCATCAAATACTCCCCGGTTTTGAGGTCCTTATAATAAGGCTGGTGCATGTGCCAGATGAAACAGATCTTCATCTTTTCATCGGCCGCGCCGGGCTATTGATAATCGCCCTCTTGATAGGTGAGATAGCCTTGCTCAATCAGGAGGATCTTCGCCATCCGAAATTCCTCGCTGTTAGGTGACTTCTGCTCCAACTTGTGAAATGCCTCGACTGCGAGCGCAGAATCCTCGGCCTTCAATCCGTAGGTAACCGCCTTCGACAAATACTCGTTGTCGAAGCCCGTAACCGAATCGGTCTGGGCAAGCTCCCAATACTGTTTCGCCGCATCCCCGAATTTGCCCTGCGAAGCGGTCGTCATCGCGATCCCGCGCTTGGCCGAGAACCGATCGACATCATCAGTGGCATACTTGTCAAGGTAGGTGCGGAAGGCCGACTCGGCGTTGGCCCAGTCATTCGAGTTGAAATAGACATTCGCCAGACGGAACGCGGCGATATGCGCTGCGTTGCTTCCCGAGTAGTCATCCAGAACCTTCTGGTAATCGATGATCGCCAGCTGCGTCTGACCGTTGCGAGCCTGAACATCCGCGCGACCCAGCAGATCCATCGCCGCCTGTTTCGAACGCGCACTCTGTGACGAGAAAAACCAGATTCCCACGATAATGACGATCACGACACCCGCAACGATGAAGATCGTATTCAGGTTCTCTTCAGCCCATTCCTGAAATCTGAACACACCAGTAACGAACTGGTCTTCCTTCAACTGGTGTTTCGTCATTCTTTTCTTCGTAGTCATTCGGTACAAATCTCCTAAAGTGCCCGCGAGCGGGATTGATACAATTGAGCCTATTATTTTAGCGGTTTTCTGCCCAGATGCAACCTGTTTTTTTGTGACGGTTCTTTGCTGAAATGTGGCGGTAAGAAAAGCGAACGGAGTCTTCACCCCGTTCGCTTCATTAGCTTACAATCGGCTTCCGTATCTGTGAGCGTCGTGTGCCTAGAAGAACCCCGTGAAGTTCACTATCAGAGCGGAATTGCTGCGCTTGCGCATGTTCTCATACGCCTGTATCCCCTCCTCACGGACAAACGTGCCCGACTGCACCTGCTCTTCACTCTTCAACTCCACTGTGAAATCTAACCAGATCTGATTCCAATGGATGCCCGAACCCAGGGTAATCGTGTTCCGCGTGACCTGGTCCCCCAGCGTATAACCCGCCTCCACCTGGCCGAAACGATTGCGCTCCAGATTCGAAACCTCGCGGTACGGCAGCGCCGAATAGCGGAAACCGGCGCGCAGCGGAATCTCGCCGAAGCGCGTCGCCGCCATATACTCACCACCAACGGCGATCTGGTTGGAGTTCTCATACTCCATCTCGAACTCGCTGAAAATCTCGACATAGTCACCGGAAGCGGTGAAATACGACGTTCCGATCGAATCCTCGTAGTAAATCGACCACGGCAGCGTCAACAGATTGATCGAGTCCCTCGAAGTCGGCTGGGGCGGCAATTCCTCGGTACGAACGAAATAGGTCGAATTGCTGGTGCCGCGGTACTGGAAATCCGCCACGAGCGTCAGACGCTCCGACGGCTTCACCGCTGCGCCAAACCCGATCGTCAACGGTACCTCTTCCTTGGTCTTGCCACGGTAAAGCGTGGTGGTCGATGCATTCGGCAGCCCCTCTCCAACTATATCAATCGACTTCGAAAACAGCGTGTCAGCGCGCGTCAGGTCATGCTCGTACGACAGCTCATAAGGGGCCGACACCACGAGACCCACCGAGAACTTCTCGGCGACATAAAGCAGCGATCCGGCCAGCTTGAAACCACTGATATCGGTCTCGTCACTGACCCGCACCTTGTTCACGATTTCAACCGAGTCAACCACCTGTCCGCCGAATTCGTCGGCAACAGTATCGGTGAGACTCGATGAATAGTCATACATCCCGGCGCCGCTAAAAATACTCAGCGATCCACCAAAAGCCAAGTCCCCGTAAATGTTCGTGCCGAAACCAAGCAGGAACTCATCGAGGTCGCTCTCGATCGTCGTCGACTGCGCTGCGGTGCCCCTGTAATTGGTCGGCGTGTTCAGGTCGGAGAAGAGAAATTCCTGGTACTCCCAGTTGAAAATCTCATCGACATAATTGCGGCTCTTCTGATAACCCGCCGCCAGGCTCACCAGGTGTCCCTTGATGCGAAGCGGCGAAACGAACGAGGCGTAGCTCAGATTTATCTTGTTGTCGGAAATGTCAGCCGCAAAATCGGGGAGCGCCGAAGACATGAACGAGATATTGTCCTCCGTCTTCAGACGGTCAAGATTTCCCGAGATCGCCACATGGGTCTTCTCCGTTTGGATCAACCCGGCAGGGTTCCATGTAAGTGCAGAGGCATCGTCCGAGAGGCCAAGAAACGCACCACCCATCGCCCGCGCACGTGCACCAGATCCCACCATCTGCTGGTCGATCAACGTGAAGGGATAGAAATGGAAATCCTGCGCGAACGCCATACACGAGAACGCCAATATTATCACTACAGCTTTAGCCGTAACATTGCGCATACTTCACTGTCTCCTTAGTCTACAAGCCTCTCCAAAATTAAAGCTTGGAATATATTTCCGGCCATAATCGATGTCAAACGCTTTTTTGCCGTGCCACCGTCGCAACTATTGACGTAGCAATGGTTAAGACGTGCAATGCTGCGGTGAAAGAGGGTATTTTAAGGGGTAAAAGCAGCTTTGGTCATTCGCGCCCCCTCGGTTTGACCAAAGTTGCAGCTCAGAAAGAGCTAACTTTCTTCGGAGGCCGATTTCACCGTTTCCGCCAGATCCGAGTTTGAATCCTCCGCGTTACCCATCATCCCGTATTCGTGCAACTTGTTGCGAAGCGTGCGAGCCGTGATCTGCAACTCCTCTGCGGCCTTCGTCTTGTTGTTGTTGTTGCGCCGCAAGGCATTGATGATCATCACTTTCTCCATCTCCGCCAGGCTCATCGCCTCATCTGGCAACTGGCTCGAAACCGCAGCCAGATCCCCCAGCGGCAAAACATCCGGCAGATCAGCTTCCGTAATTCGGTCCGATTTCGACAAAATAACCGCCCGCTCAATCTGATTCTCCAGCTCGCGGATATTTCCCGGCCAGTTGTAATCGCAGATCAGCTTCAATGCCCGTTCCGTGATTCCCTTGACCTCCCTGGCATTTTCTTCAGCGAACTTGCGGATAAAATGCTGAACCAGCATCGGAATATCGCGCTTGCGCTGGCGCAAAGGTGGTAGCTCTATCGGAATCACATTCAAGCGGTAATACAGATCACCCCGGAACCTGCCCTCGGCGACCTCCACCTCAAGTTCCCGGTTCGTCGTCGCAACGATCCTGGTGTCCACCGGAACCGTCGCCTCCGCTCCAACACGCTGAATCTCCCGCTCCTGGATTACCCGCAGCAATTTCGCCTGCAGCCCGAGCGGAATCTCGCTCACCTCATCCAGCAAAAGCGTGCCGCCGTCCGCCAGCTCAAACTTTCCCTTCGTTTGCTTGATAGCGTTCGTGAAAGCGCCCTTCTCATGACCGAACAATTCCGACTCGATCAGCCCCTCCGGCAACGCTGCACAGTTGATCGCCACAAACGGACCATCCTTGCGGGGCGAATTGTAATGAATCGCCCGCGCAATCAATTCTTTACCGGTACCAGATTCTCCCTTGATCAGGATCGTCGCCCGCGACTTTGCCGCCGAGGCAAGCATCTCCAGTTGGTCCAGCAACTTCTGATCAGCACCCACGATATTGTCAAAGTTGTAGCGGGTACGAATCTCCTCCCGCAACATTCTATTCTCGATGATCAGCCGTCGATGCTTCAGCGCCTTCTCCACCGTCACAACCAGATCATCCTTCAGAATCGGCTTGGTTACGTAGTCAAACGCGCCGATTTTCATCGCCTCGACCGCGTCTTTCACCGTACCGTGCGCCGTAATCATGATCACGACTGCGTCGGGGTCCTCATCCTTCAGCTTGCGCAGCAACTCGATCCCGTTCATCCCCGGCATCTTGACATCGGAGAGTATCAGGTCGAATTCGATCGTCTGGATCAATTTCAGCGCCGCATCAGCCGCCGTGGCGGTCTGAACATCATAGCCTGATTTTGTTAAAGCCTCTTTGAAGAAATCGTTGACGATCGCATCGTCGTCAACCACGAGTATCGAATATTTTCCGCTCACCTTGATCCTGCCTGGCCCTCTCTGCCTTGCGGTCGCGGCGCGGATTGCGGCAGCACAACCCGAAATACAGAACCGCGCGGCTTGTTGTCGTGAACTTCAATCTCCCCCTTGTGCGCATCGATCACCTTGCGAACCAGCGCCAGCCCCAGCCCGGTGCCGCCTTCACGCGTCGTGAAAAATGGCGTGAATATCTGTCCCTTGATCTCATCGGGCACCGACTTCCCCTCGTCGATCACGTCGATCGCCACCCCCGACGAGTGCGTCTCCGCCAGGACGGTTATCCGCCCCGCATGATCCATCGCCTCGCTGGCGTTGTTAAACAGATTGATCAGCGCACCGGAAAGATTCTCCCGATCGAACAGGCACGGCACTTCAGTGGCCGGCGTCTTCAATTCAATCCTGGTGCTGATGCCACGCGCGCCGAGATCCATCCGAAAATAATCTATCGTCTCCTTGAGGAAACTGCACAGATCCTCCTGTTGCGGATCATGCTTGAGATCGCGGGCATAATCGAGCAACGAACTGACCGAGCGGTTCAGTTTACCGACCCCGGCGATGATCTTATCGACGTAGCCGATCTTCGGATGCTCCTCACCCAGTTCCTCGCGCAACATCGAAGCAAACCCCTCGATTCCATTCAGCGGATTACGTACTTCGTGCGCCACCACTGCGGCAACTTCGCCGAGCGCCGCCAGGCTCTTCACCTGCGCCATCTCTTCCTGCATCCGCCGCAGCTCCGTCAGATCATCGAAAATCTCCAGCGCGCCGACCACTTCCCCATCATGGTCGTGGATGCACGAACTCGACACCAGGATCGGAACCTGCTGACCACCCGCAAGCTGCACCAGCTTCTCAACGTGGCGGTAGCCGGGACCGTTGCTGAGCAAATCCGTCAGTGAACAGGGGCGCCGCAGGGTGCCATCGTAAATCTTGTCATACGCCTGGTCGATCAGCGACTCCGCCGACACCTGCAGGATTTCGCAACCCGCCTTGTTGATCGAATTGATCCTCCCATCCAGATCAATCGTCATAACTCCGGAAGTCAGCGATTCGAGGATATTCTCCAGGAAACTGCGTGTCTGGATGTTCTGATCAAGCGCCTGCAACAGCTTGTCATTGGTGGCCGTCAACTCGTCAGAGAGCTTCTGGTATCGCTTCTGCAACCGCGCGTACGAGTCGTTTACCTGCTTTAAAGTCTGGTTGAACGACTCAAACGTCTCGTTGAATACTGCGATCTGTTCCTCGGCGCTCTTCTTCGGAGGCACTTCCTTGGCCACCCGCTTGCCGGCTGGTTTGTCGGCTTGTTTTACCATAGTGCGGTAAGTATAGAGCCGTTCGGGACTCCGCATCAACAAAAACCTTGGCGCTATCTGTAGAGAATTTGGGCACGCGATGCTGACGGGCGCCTGCCAAAACAAAAGAGCGGCCCGGCGGACCGCTCTTGTAAGTTGCTATCTGACTGCCTGCTGACCGCGAGGCCTCGCACCGGCAGCGAACGATTTAGAGTACGTTCAAATGCGTGAGATCACTTCGTTCAGGCGACGTTTGCAACGCTCGATCTTTTCGAGGAAACTCGACGTCCCCCCCATCCCGGAAGCTGAGCCGCCATTCTGGCGCAGCGCGAACACCTCTTCGCGGTTCGTCTCGTGCGCCTCCACGATCTGGTCGAAGATCCGTTTTACCCGCGAGTTGTTACGAAAATAAGTGGCCGGGAGAGTCCTGCGCAGCTCCTTGAGCATCCCCTGCATATCGACCGTGCGGTTCGCGACCGAATCGATCCCACCGCCCGATGACTGCGCCTGCTCGAAGTTGCGGGCATCCCCCATCTCTTTAAGCATATCGACTATCTCCGCCAGTTCAGCCTTTAGGCCGGTGTCAACCTGATGGCCTGCTGCTGTTTGCTGATTCATTAAGCTCCCTCCTCGGGTTTCAACGTCTGCTCAACCTTTTCAATCAAGACCTCCGGAGCGAACGGTTTGACAACGTACCCGTTGACACCCGCTTCCTTGGCCAACAATATGTCTTCCTTCACCGATCGACTCGTAACCATCACCACCGGCAACGCACGATACTTCTCCTCGGAGCGCAGTTCGCTCACGAACTTCAGCCCATCCATCTCTGGCATGTTCCAGTCGGTAATCACGAAGTCGAACTCTTCAACCTTCAAACGCGCCAGCGCTTCCCTGCCGTCGGATGCTTCCGTGATGTTGCAATAACCCGCTCGCTTCAGCGTGTTCACAATGATCCGGCGCATCGTGGGTGAATCGTCGACTGCCAATATCTTGATGTCCGTCATATTCTTATCCATCACAGTAGTTGAATTCCCAGATGCACGGCGTGCACGGCGGTCGAACCTGACTCAGTTCGCGCTAGCTCCCTTACCATCGATTCCGGGTCAGTCGATTCCCGGCTGCAAACTCTCAACGCTGCTCGCTTCACGGCTGCGCTGAAGGCGCCGCCCGAGTGAATCTGGCGCCGAGTCGATACCTTCAACCGGGTCGCCCGACCCCGCTATCTCCTCGGTCCCGCGCTTGAGGGTGAGCTTCTGTCTCGACTCACGTACACTCATCGCGGCGATCTTCGCCTCGAGCTCCGTAAGCCGCTCTTTTACCTGTCTTGACTCATAGCGACGACGACACTCCGCGACCGCAGACTCCACCGTCTCCGCAAGCTCCTTCAACCGGAACGGCTTGACCACATAGTCAAATGCACCATGCCGGATCGCCTCCCGTGCCGTGCTCACCGACGGATAGCCTGTCATCGGAAGTATCGATGAATCAGGACTGTGATGCCGGATCGCCTGCACCAGATCGAATCCGTTCCCCTCGCTCACACGCAGATCCACCAGCACCGCATCGTAGTCGTTCATCTGTGCTTTCCTCAATGCTTCGTGGGCCTCGGCGGCTGTGGCGACGTCGTAACCGCTGCGGGTCAGAAACTCCTGCAACAGCTCGCGAATAAACAGCTCGTCATCAACTACTAAAATTCTCGGACGCATACTCCGTCCTCACATCGTGTTGTTTATTGTTCGTGCCCCTGTCGGGCGAATTTTCCTGAGCCGCCGCAATCACCGTGTTGAAAAGTCGGTTGATGTTGAAGGGCTTGATCACGTAGTCGAACACTCGCTTGCGGAGCGCTTCCACGGCTGTCTCTACCGAAGGATAACCGGTCATGATTACCACCGGTACCGTCGGGCAAACGTCACGGATCTTGTCGACCAGCGACAAGCCATCCTCCCCTTCCATTCGAATATCTGTCAGGACTACATCAAATCGGGGTGCTTCTTCGAGCATCTTCAGCGCATCGTGTGCATCATTGCAGGTCGTAACATCGAGATCACGCGAGGTAAAGAAATCGTAGAGCAGGTCGCGGATCAGAAGCTCATCATCTACAATCAGTACCCTCGTGTTCTCCATCTTCAGTTACTCCGCGAATTCGATGTTGACGTCATGCGGCTGTGCCATCAAGGCAATTGCCACAACTGACACCTGGTTCACTCATCGCCGGGCGTTACGCCTTATGCGCGCACTCCGGTCTTGGCGGGACTCTTCAACGCACTCTGCGCGTCCGCCTCCACCGGGAATATCTCGAATATCTCCGCCAGCTGCGTTATCTCGAAAATCTCGTGTACATGGTTCGCCAGATTCGACAGCACCAGGCGGCTGCCCCGCGCCCGCGTCTCCTTGAGGATCGATACCAGCGTGCCGAGTCCCGAGCTGTTGATGAAGTCGACCTGCGCCATGTTCAGGATGATCGAACGGGCGCCCTTCGACACATGATCGAGCACCTTCTCCTTCAGCATCGATGCCGTCGAGATATCGAGCCTCCCCTTCATACTCAGCGTGAGAAAGTCTGCATGCTGCACTACGTGGAAATTCATCCATGCCTCCGGACTTATTTATCGAGAACTTCGGGCGCCGCTGCGGGAACATGCACTTCCATGTTCCATTCGAGACGAACTTGTATGCCCTTGCAAATTCTTTCTTCTACCTCGAAGTTATCGGCAAATTCCCGCATGATCGCCACCCCCCTACCGGAGAATTTGTCCGATTTAATTTGGTTTAATTCAAGAGTTTGCGGTATATCCGCTGCTGACCCGCAGCCCTGGTCCGCCACCGTGGCAATCAACCGATTGCCGTCACTCCAGAACGTCAGCTCAACCCGCTTTTCCGGGTTGTTGCAGTTGCCGTGGAGATTCGCGTTGGTGAATGCCTCGGTTATGCAGACCGCAAACATGAACTTCTGCCGCCCCCGCATCCCGGTCAACTGCACGATCTCGTCGACGACCTCATAAATCTCTCGAAAATGCTTCGGATCGGAACTGAGGGAATAATGGCCGATCTGCTTCATCACGCCACCTCGACCACTAAAATCGTCGTGTCGTCGACATTCTCCACACTGTCGCTGGCGCGAAACATCTCTGCCGCACGCAGCAACCGGCGCGGATATTCACTCAGCCGGCATGATCTGTTCTTCACCGCCAGATCATGAACCCGGTCGCGTCCGAATATCTCCCCCCGCGCGGAAATCGCTTCATTGAGACCGTCGGTGTAAAACAGTACCCGGTCCCCCGAAACCAGTTCGACCGTCTCGGCGGAATAGTGGAAATCGGGAAACTGCCCCAGCGCCACACCGCCTGTCTTCAGCAGGACAAAATCCTCCCTCTGCCGGCTTAGCTTAACCGGGGGAATATGTCCGGCGTTGACGTAGCGGCATGTCCCGCTCTCCAAGTCGAAATGGGCGTATACCAGCGAGATGAACATGTTGTCGGTAAGCATCACCTGCCCGCAGATAAAGGCATTGAGCCGGTCGATCAATTCTGTCGGATCAACCCCGATAGCGCACTCGAGCCGAAACGCCGACCTCACCGCCGCCATCTGGAGCGCCGCCGGCACCCCCTTGTTCGAAACATCCCCGACAATCACCACGAATTCCTTGTCACTCAGGCCGATCACATCGTAGTAGTCGCCACCCACCTGGCCCGCCGGCTGGTAAAGCGCCTCGATCGTCGCTCCCTCAAAGCGCGCCGATGGCTCCGGCAACAGCGCAGTCTGTACCACCCGGGCCAGTTCAAGCTCCTGCTGAAGCCTTTGCTGCTTCAAGCGCTCGCGCATCAGCGCAGCGTTCGCGATCGCCACCGCGGCAAATCGCACCAGTGACTCCAGCTTGAGGCTGTCCTCGGCGGTAAACGACTCACCATTCTCCTTGTTGATGATAATCAATACCCCGACCGGCTCCTCTTTGTGCGCGATCGGTACGCTGATCAAACCACGCACCCGGCCGCCGTCACCATGAACCGCGTCAAGATCGTTGTGAATCCGCGCCTTGCCGGTCGAAAGAGTCCAGCCGGCGATGTCAACCCCCGTCTCGTGGCGAATCTCCTCCAGCACACTCTCGTCAATCCCCCACGATATTTTTGTCTGCAACACGCCATGCTCGATCAGGTGGATGCTCCCAACCTCGCCCCGGACCGACCTGATCGCCATCTCCATCATCGCCGCCAGAATATGGTCGATATCAAGCAGCGAGGTTATCATCGCGCCCATCACGGCAACATCCTCTAACTGACGATGCTGCGAGTCAGCCTTTGACTCCATCTCCGAAAGCCGCGATTCCAGATTCTGAATTTTACGTTCGAGTTGGTCAAGCATAGATATTTCTGTCAGTGTTTCGGTGGCTGCATCTCACCACTGCCAGGTTCCGATGCAGTTCTAGCCCCTATGAGTGAAGATTCGATTTTGGACAACTCTACCCGGCATTCGCCCGTGATCGACAGTCACCCTCAGCCGCAGCCAAGCGCTCTCCGCCTGCCCTCGCGCACGTCTTTTCCGGTCGATTCAGCCCGCGCTGCACGAAATCCACGCCAGTCTGCCTCTTAACTGATAGTATCGGAACAGCTTGTCAGAAGCTTGAGAGATTGGGAGAATGGAACTCAGAAGAACATCTTCTGTTTCAAATTGTAGAGACGTGTGAAAAGCAGATAATCCGCCAAATCGGATCAGAAATTCGTGAGTATCACCGATTCAAACGGAGTGATGCCTTGACAGACTATTTTGTCAACATATATTCTAGACGTACTATACCGACTCGTTAGTGTGAAATCTTTTGCGACTTCTACGATCGATTTCCTCGACGACTCCACAGATACTTGAGAGCTTAAATTGTCACTTTCTGATCGAATCGCACACTACCACCCCGGTGCACGGCTCATTTCTCAAGACACTTCACAAATCGTAGTGTGTCTGCGTCTTAGCTCCATGTATAAGTTTCGATGTACCTTGACGATAGAAATCAACCCCAGCTTAATTCCGAGCACCCCTGCCCCAGGGCAGGCGAATTATCTTTACCAATTTAACGCTTGACCCTGCCTTCTTGGAGGAACAATGACACGAAAGCTTCTGATATTGGCCCTTACTCTCGCTCTCTGCGCTCCGCTCTTCGGCCAACTGAAGACTTACGATTACACCAACATGACGCCGGAGGATATCGCACAACTGAAAGCCGATCGCCACGCATTCTATGCCGCTAAGAGCGAAGGTATCCAGGACGCGATCCGCAATAACATGCTGCTCGAAGCGACCAAGGTCGATGGAAACCAGGCCGACTTCGATGTCCGTTACTACGGTCTTCATCTCTCACTCAATTTCACGACCAGCCAGATTAGCGGATACGTTGACTATAAGATCAAGTCAACAGTACCAAACCTCAGCGCAGTCGATCTCAACTTAATCGACCAGCTCTCGGTCGATTCCATCTTCGTGAACGGTACACCCGCCTTCTTCAGCCACGCCGCCGACATCATCGCGATTACTCTGCCCGGCTCTTTCTCTACCGGACAGGAATTCAATATGACCCTCTACTACCATGGCTCACCAGCCTATATCAACCAGCAGGGTATGGCGTTCGGCAGCGTCTGGGGATCGCAAATGTGCTTCACCAACTGCGAACCGTACGGCACACGCAACTGGTTGCCGTGCAAAGATTATCCGCTTGATAAGCCTGATTCGGTCGATGTCTGGATCGAGTACCCCTCGACCATGAAGTGCATGAGCGCCGGCGCAATCATCTCCGATGTTTCGATCGGCGGCGGCAGAAACCTGGTCCACTTCAAGCACAACTACCCGATCGCAACCTATCTCCTTGCGATCACATGCTCGAACTTCACGACCTCGACCCAAACCTGGACCTACGACAGCTATTCCATGCCGGTGTATTCCTACACCGTACCGGCTTCACCCAGCGCCAAGACCGCTTTCGAGACTCATATGCGACCGGTCCTGACCGCCCTGAGCGATCGCTACGGCACCTATCCGTACGCAACCGAGAAAGCCGGTAATGCTCACTATGGCTGGGGCGGCGCAATGGAGCATCAAACCTGCTCCTTCTATAATCCCGGTTTCTACACCGACTGGGTTATCGCCCATGAAACCGGCCACCAGTGGTTCGGCGATATGT
>JBECKX010000087.1:0-7853 GCA_040235515.1 Candidatus Zixiibacteriota bacterium | reverse complement strand
ATGTAGCCATTAGCACCATGCTGGCTAAGCACGTTGCTCGCGTCGGATATGTCCGATTTTCGCACATCGCGACTAAGGTGTTTACAGGAAACAACGCACGTCTTCTCGACATCAGTCTGTCCGATCTTGGTCCTGGCTGATACTAAGATATCCTTACCTTCGTCTGCTCCCTTACCTGAACGGGATGGTACCTCATAACCTTCTTTTCGAAGAAGCGCATCGATGAGATCCTCGAAGCGCCTCCAGTCTAGTTGCGTCAGATCAACGAGCAATAACAGTTCCTCTCAGCAACGAGACCTCTACCCCGAAAACTTCTTCACCCGTCGCTCATGCCGACCACCCGCAAACTCCGTATCGAGGAACTTCCTCACGATCGCTTTGGCCTGTTCCTCACTGATCCAGTGGGAACCGAGCGCAAGCACGTTGGCATCATTATGTTCACGCGCAAGCTGAGCCATCTCTTCGTTAAGAGCATAAGCGCCGCGCACTTTGCGGTTCTTGTTCACCGTCATATTGACACCATTGCCGGTCCAGCAAACGACTATACCCATAGAGGAAACATCGCCGGCGACCGCATCGGCAACCTGTGAAGCAAAATCAGGGTAGTCGACGGATTCATCGGAATTGGTACCGAAGTCAGTCGTTTCGTAACCCCATTCTTTTAGCCATGCTATGATCTTGTTCTTAAGTTCGTACCCCTTGTGGTCAGCCCCGAGATAGATTTTCTTCGGTTTGTCGGGCAATGATGATCCTCCATGACCTGGCGTGTCTACCTGAATTCATCCGCCCCCAGCCCTAACCCCTCTCCCACGAGTGGGAGAGGGGAACCGGAATTCAGAAGCAATCTGTCAGAATCCAGTTCCCCTCTCCCTTGCAAGGGAGAGGGGCCGGGGGTGAGGGTCCTATTGTCTAATCATATTCTTCAAATCGAAGTTCAAGCCCACCGCAAGCGGTGGGGCACCCTGTGTTGTTTCGTCTACGATCAGTTTATTTCGAAGCCTAAACCCACCGCAAGCGGTGGGGTACCCAAACTTCCTATATTCGGGCGACCGCGAGAGTCGCCCCTACGCCGTAGGCGTCATTCCCGCGCAGGCGGGAATCCATCGTTGGTCAAACATCGCGAGCGTTCGCCGAGGCGAACTGCGCCCCTACGGATATCCAACGCCATCTTGGCTAATCGCAGCCCAACCCCTCTTGAGACGGGTCGACCCGCCGATTCCGCGTTGCGGAATCAAGGGGCGGGGGTGTGTTACCGTTACACCCGCGCCGGCTCGTTGGCATACACGAACGTCAACCAGTCACGCGTATCGTTGCCTTCAAGCGTGATCTCGTTGAACATCGCCTGCAGCTTCTTGGCAATCGGTCCGGCGCAACCCTCGCCGATCTGTATCTTGTCAATCGAACGAATCGGCGTGATTTCCGCCGCCGAGCCGGTAAAGAAAACCTCATCGGCAAGGTAAAGCATCTCTCGCGGAATGTTTCGCTCAATCACCTTGATATCGAGTTCCTTCGCCAGCTGAATCACCGTGTGGCGCGTGATGCCCGGCAGGATTGAGGCATTGTAAGGCGGCGTGATCAGATTGCCCTCATGATAGATGAAGATGTTCTCGCCCGAGCCCTCTGATACCAGGTTGTTGTGGTCGAGCGCGATGCCCTCAACGTAGCCATGCTCGATCGCTTCCATCTTGATCAACTGCGAGTTCATGTAGTTCGCACCACACTTGGCCATCGCCGGGAGCGTATTTGGCGCCATGCGATTCCATGACGACACGCAAACATCCACACCCTGTTCCAACGCCTCCGGTCCGAGATAGCTCCCCCAATGCCAGGTCGCGATGGCGACATCAATCGGACAACCCTTCGGGTCAACGCCAAGTTGCTTGTAGCCGCGATAAACGACGGGACGGATATAGCAATCCTCAAGTTCATTGAGGCGGATAATCTCAAGCTGCGCCTGATTCAATTCCTCCTGCGAGTAGGGGATCTCCATCCGGTAGATCTTGCAGGAATTGAAGAGGCGCTTGGTATGGTCGGCCAAACGAAACACAGCAGGACCCTTCTTGGTCTTGTAACAGCGCAAACCCTCGAAAAGACTGCTGCCATAATGAACAACATGCGAACAAACGTGAATCTTCGCGTCATTCCAATCGACGAATTCACCATTCATCCATATCTTCAGGCTTTCGTTAAACGCCATAGGTCCTCCTCTATCTCCAAGAAAAATTAAACTTCGATGTTCCTGAGGATCTCCCGCGCGATTACCACGCGCTGAATCTCCGATGTTCCTTCGCCAATCTCGGTGAGCTTCATATCCCGAAACATTCTTTCGACCGGATACCTGGACGTCAGCCCATCAGCACCGAGAATGGTCAACGCTGTAGAGGTGCAGAAATTGCACACTTCCGAGGCATAGAGCTTGGCAATCGCCGACTGCTGCGTGAAATTCTCGCCATTGTCCTTGAGCACACTGGCGCCATAAACCAGCCCGCGCGCCGCCTCTATCTGGCACGCCATATCGGCAAGCTTCCATTGTATCGCCTGGAAATCTCCGATAGGGCGTCCAAACTGTATACGTTTCTTGGCGTATTTCGCCGCAACTTCAAATGCTCCAACAGCTAATCCGAGCGCCATCGCGGCGATCGAAATCCGGCCGCCGTCAAGCGTCTTCATGAATTGCTTAAATCCCTCCCCCTCAGGACCGATGCGGCATTCCTCCGGGACCTTTACGTCGTCAAAATGCAAAAACGCAGTGTCTGAGCCCCGACACCCCATCTTGTCTTCCTTCTTACCCACGCTGAAGCCTTCCATACCCTTATCAAGGACAAATGAGGAAATACCCTTGACTCCCCCAGACTTATCTGTGCGCGCGGTGATTATTGCGTATTTGCAGAGATTTGCTGATGTGATCCAGCACTTAGTCCCATTGAGAATATAATATGGACCCCTCTTCTCCGCAAACGATTTCGTGCCGCCGGCATCGGAGCCCGCCTGCGGTTCGGTCAACCCAAACGCGATCAGGTAACCCTGCGGATCTGAGAAATGTAGGTACTTCTCCTTCTGCGCTTCACTCCCGAAGTTGTAAATCGGCCCGGCGCCCAGGGAATTGTGGGCAGCCACCGTCAGCCCGATCGAACCATCCACGCGGCACAACTCCTCGACGATAATCGAATACTGCACCGTATTGTAGGCTTTGCCGCCGTACCGTTCCGGCAGCATAATCGACCACCAGCCCTGCTCATGCAGCCTGTCGATCGCCTCCTGCGGGAAATGCTGCGTCTCATCAGCCTCCGCCGCCAGTGGGGCGATAGCCTGTTCGCAGAACTCGCGAGCCTGCTGGCGAAATTCCTTATACTCCGAATCTGCAAACATCAGGAATCACCCTTGATCAGCGCGCGCGAGATCACCATCTTCTGGGCCTCCGTCGTGCCTTCATAAATTTCGGTTACCCGGGCGTCGCGGAAGTAGCGCTCCACCGGATATTCTTTGACGTAGCCATACCCGCCATGAATCTGTACAGCCTCGTTAGTAACGTAGTTGGCGCACTGCGACGCAAACAGCTTGGCCATCGAAATCTCTTTCGAATGACGACCCCCGCCATCATACAGAAACGCAGCGCGGTAGGTCATCAACTTGGCCGCCTCGATCCGGGTCGCCATCTCTGCAAGCTTGAACTGAGTCGCCTGAAAATCTACCAGCGGTCGGCCGAACTGCTCACGCTCCTTGGCGTAAGAGAGCGCCTCATCAAAGGCGGCTTCCGCAATCCCCAGAGCCTGCGAGGAAACCCCCACGCGGCCGGCATCCAGCAACGAAAACGCAACGCGCAAGCCATGATTCTCCTCGCCCAGCAACTGGCCGACCGGCACCTTGCAGTCGACATAGGAGACCTCACGCGTGTCGGAAGCCTTCAGCCCCATCTTCTTCTCGGCAGCGCCGATATGCTGTCCCTCAGACCCCTTCTCCACGATCAGGCAGGAGACTCCCTTCGGTCCAGCTTCCGGATCAGTCAGCACGAATGTCACGAAAATCGAGGCAAAACTGGCTGACGTCACCCAGCTCTTGGTGCCGTTGAGCACGTAGTGATCGCCATCCCTGGCCGCGCGACACTGAAGCGAGCCCGCATCGGTGCCGGCATTCGGCTCGGAAAGGGAGTAAGCGCCGATGATCTCACCCGCAGCGAGGCGCGGAAGATAGTTCTGCTTCTGCTCCTCAGTGCCGAAATTGCTGATCGCTTTGATCACGAGTGAATTGTGTACCGAAATCATGATGGCATGCGCAGCGCAGGCCTTCGAAATCTCTTCGATGATCAGCGCATAGCTGAGTGAGTCGACTTCAAGGCCACCATACTGCTCAGGAGCGAATAGCCCGAAAAAGCCGAGTTCGGCCGTCTCCCGGATCAATTCCTCCGGCGTCTCGCCTTTGGCGTCCAACTCTTCGGCGACTGGCTTAAGTCGCTTCTCGGCGAACTCGCGCGCCGTATCGCGCAACATTATTTGGTCTTCTGTCAATTGGAAGTCCATAGGCTTTAAGACTCCTGCCAAACTAAAGATTCAGATTAACATTCTTACACTTAACGCCCGCTCATGATCCCGCCACATTCCACCGATCGTGGCTGGCCGGAGAATCAATCGTAGACGTAAAATCCGCGTCCTGTCTTGCGACCGAGCCAACCTGACTGCACCATCTTCCGCAAGAGGGGGCAGGGGCGATACTTCGAGTCGGAATAACCCTCGTACAGAGTCTCCATGATCGCCAGGCAAACATCAAGGCCAATGAAATCGGCCAGCGTCAGCGGTCCCATCGGATGGTTCGCGCCGAGCTTCATCACCGTGTCGATCTCGTCGCGCGATGATACCCCCTCCATCAGCGCAAAAATCGCCTCATTGATCATCGGCATCAGGATGCGGTTCGCAACGAACCCCGGGTAGTCATTCACCTCCACCGGCGTCTTGCCCAGCTTCTCACACAACTCCTTGCACACTTTGTAGGTGGCGTCAGAAGTCGCCATGCCGCGTATCACCTCGACCAGCTTCATCATCGGAACCGGATTCATGAAATGCATCCCGATAAACTGCTCGGGACGCTTCGTCGCCGAAGCCAGCTTGGTGATCGGCAGGGAAGAGGTATTCGATGCAAAAATCACCTCCGGCCGGCAGATGCTCTCCATCTCCTGCCAGAATTCTGTCTTTGCCTCCAGGTTCTCATAAATCGCCTCAACGACCAACTGTGCCTTGGCCGCCTCAGACATCTTGTTCGCCAGATGAATCCGCGCAACGGTCGCTTCAGCGTCCGCCTCACCTATGATCTCCTTCTTCACCTGGCGCGCGAGATTCTTTTTGATCGTCTCTAACCCGCGGCTGAGCAGCTCCTCAGACTGGTCAAGAAGGATGACTGTAAATCCGGTCTGTGCGAAAACGTGGGCAATGCCATTACCCATCGTGCCCGCGCCGGCCACTGCAACTGTCTTAATATCCATAACTTAGGTCACCTGCATGAACTGATAGATTAAGTCAAATTCCCGCAATTCTGACTGCCCGCGATCACTACATCAGCTCGATCGCAAGCGCGACCGCGTTACCGCCTCCCAGGCAGAGGGTCGCCAGACCGGTCTTGAGACCACGGTCCTTCAATGCATAAATGAGTGTTGTCAGAATTCGAGCCCCGGAGGCACCGATCGGGTGACCGAGCGCCACCGCACCACCATGGACATTGACCCTGTTCCAATCCCAGCCCAGCTCCTTACCATCCGCAAGGGCCTGCACGGAGAATGCCTCGTTCGCTTCGATCAAATCCCAGTGGTTGATGTCGACATCCATCTTTTTCATCAGTTTCTGCACGGCATAAATCGGCGTGAAGAACAGATCCTTCGGCTCAGCCCCGGCGACGGCATAGTTCACGATGCGAGCCAGCGGCTTGATGCCGTTCGCTTCCGCAAAACCGTACGAACTCACTACCAGCGCCGAACCACCATCATTCAAGCCCGGTGCATTTCCGGCCGTGACCGTTCCATCCTTCTGGAATGCCGGCCGCAACCTGGCCAGGCTCTCTACCGAAATATCAGGGCGCGGACACTCATCCTTGTTGAAAATCTTCGAATCGCCCTTACGCTGCGGAATCTCAACCGGCACGATCTCAGCATCGAATTTTCCCGCCTCGATTGCCGCCAGCGCCTTCTTGTGGGAATTGTAGGCGAACTCATCCTGCTCCTCACGACCGATTCCAGCTTTTTCGCCGGTGTATTCGGCTGCGCTGCCCATGTGGAAATTGTTGAAGGAGTCCCAGAGACCATCCTTGATCATCAGGTCTTCCACCTGCTGGTTGCCAAGACGAAATCCGGAGCGCGCGTTCGGCATCGCGTACGGCGCATTGCTCATCGATTCCATTCCGCCCGCAACCAGGACGTCCGCGTCGCCCGCCTTGATCGCCTGCGCCGAAAGCATGACAGCTTTGAGCCCGGAACCGCAAACCTTGTTGATCGTCATGCAGCCTATTTCCGGCGGTAGACCACCATGTATCGCAGCTTGACGGGCGGGAGCCTGTCCGGCACCGGCCTGCACGACTTGACCCATGATGCATTCGTTGACATCCTTCGGATCGATTCCCGCGCGCTTGACAGCTTCTCTGACGACTACCGCGCCGATTTTCGGTGCAGATAGGGGAGCAAGGCCTCCCTGGAATGTCCCGATCGCGGTTCTGCACGCAGAGAGAATGACGGCTTCAGGTTGGTTAATCATGCTCTATGTTACTCCTTAATCGTTGTTGGAAAATAAACGGAATTCTGCCAGTCTTTACGCCCATTTGCGGACTCGGATGTATCTCTTCCAATTGCGGCAAGCGCTTTATTGACATACGATAAGAAGCGCTTGAAACCAAAGATCAAAGGTAAGAAATAAGGGATTTTGGAGCAATCGGATTTTGGGTGAATTTGTGAAATAAGGAACAAAGTGGGCGCGTAGAGAGCGGACTACCTCAACAACCGACGATCGCTACTCCAACTCTTCCAACTCGATCAGCAGTTTGTCGGTGTCAACCAGCTCGCCTGCCTCGCAATTGACAGCCACAACCTTGGCTTTGAACGGCGCCACGAGCGGGTTTTCCATCTTCATCGCTTCAACAATCACCAGTTTCTGCTTCGGTTCGACTTCCTGGCCCGCTTCAACCAATACCTTGACGACCTTTCCGGGCATCGGGGCGTAAACCTTCGACTTGTCCCCGTGCGCGCCATGATCCGCTCCGAACGTATCCTCATCTTTTGAGGCGGGAAGCTCAAACGTGTACGACTCCGAATCGGTCAAGACATGCACCTTGTTCTTTTCTTTGATCGCGACAATCCGATGCGTGCGGTGGCCATCTTTCAGCAGGTAATGCCCGCTGCTGATCTCGACCAGCTCGTACGCTGAATCGCTGCCGTTGTGGGAAAGTTTGAGGCGATTGCCGTCACGCTCGAAACGGATATTCAGTTCGGTGTCGCCCGAAAATAACTGCAGTTCCATTACAGTTCCCATCCTCCCAGAGTCTGCCAGGGATTGTTTGCAGCTGGCGTAGTACTTGCACCGATGTTCTGGCGAGATGATGACGTCGCCACCAGCGCCGCCCCCGCCAGGGCCTGCGTGAGTTCACGCTGTTCATGCTGCGGTTGCCATTCAGGCATATGCTGATCAAGAAAGCCGGTAAACAGGTTGCCTTTCCGATACTCCGGATGCGATAACACATCGATCAGGAATCGCACGTTGTTCTTGATACCGAGTATCCGATAATCCTTCAGCGCAAGAATCATCCGTTCGGTCGACTCCTCGCGATCCTTGCCGTAGGTAATCACCTTCGACATGATCGGATCATAGAAAATCGGTACCTCC
>JBECKX010000042.1:0-8347 GCA_040235515.1 Candidatus Zixiibacteriota bacterium | reverse complement strand
TGCTGCTGCTGTTCAGTCTGGCGGTCGTCGCGCAGGAAGCAGGCGGTGATGCTGCAGCTGAAATGCCCCCGATGGGTGCTCCGGAGCAGATGAAGGATGTTGCGCACCTGGTCGGCACCTGGGATGTGCAGCAGAAGTTCAAGATGGATCCGAGCCAGACCGAGTGGCAGGAGAACACCGCGACCGCAGAGTGTTCGATGGCTCTCGACGGCTGCGCGCTGGTGATGCATTTCGCCGGTGACATGCTGGGAATGCCGTTCAAGGGCATGATGGTACAGACCTATTCCCGTGAACGCAAACAGTGGCAGGCAATCTGGATTGACAACATGGGAGCTGCCATGACTGTTTACACCGGCAACATGAAGGGTGAAGAGCTTGTCATGACCGGTGAGGAGATGTGGGCAGGTCAGAAGTATCTCTCGCGCCTCACAACCTACAACATGAAGGAAGACAGCTACGACTGGAAGTACGAGCAGTCGATGGATGGTGGTAAGACCTGGGGCACGTCGATTATGGCCCACTACACCAAGAGAAAGTAGTCGCAATTCCGACAAGCTGAGAATAGCCGCCAATCGGAGATGGTTCCGATTGGCGGTCTTTTTTTCTCCGAGATCGCCACGCAGAGTGGAGACTTCCTCGGCATGAAGAATCGGAAATCAGAGATTTAACCTAATATTCTCCCTTTCCTAATCGTATGTCATGGGAATCAATTTCTGGAGAGATAATGACAGCTACCGGGCAACAGCGTGCTGTTCGCGGCATTCATCATATCACAGCTCTGTCATCCAGCCCACAACAGACGGTGGAGTTTTACACTTCGCTGCTCGGACTGCGGCTGGTGAAACTGACTGTCAATTTTGATGAGCCTTCGGTATATCACCTTTACTTCGGCGACAGGACCGGCGCGCCCGGAACGATCCTGACCTTTTTTCCATTCCCGCTGGCCAGTCGCGGTAAACCGGGACCGGGGCAGGTGACCTCGATTGCCTTCCAGGTACCGGTCGATTCGCTCGGTTTCTGGGCCAACCGCCTCTCGCGGCATGGAGTTGAATTTGAGGGTCCCGTGCAGCGGTTTGGTGTCGATGTAATCAGATTCAGGGATTCCGACGGTCTACCGCTGGAGTTGGTCGCATCGGGCACCGAGACCTCCGACTGGCACACTCCCGACATTTCGGAGCAGAATGCAATCAGCCGCTTTGATGGGGTATCGTTAACCTTGCGCAACCATGAGACAACTGCGCAACTCCTGCAGCGCCAACTGGGGATGGTTGCCGCCGGCGAGCACGGAAATCGCTTCCGGTTTGAAGTGGGTGATGCGGCGGGTAGCTCATTGCAGAATATCGACTTGATTTCTCTGCCGGATGAGGCCGCGGCGATCCCCGGAGCCGGGACGGTACACCACATCGCATGGCGCTGCGAAGCGGAGATGCAGGAAAGGTGGCGCGAGTCGATCGTGGCTGCGGGGCACAATGTCACACCCATCCGGGAGCGGAAATATTTCCGGTCAATCTACTTCCGGGAGCCGGGGGGGGTGCTTTTCGAGATAGCTACCGATGGACCGGGATTTGACGTAGACGAGTCGGTGGAGGCGCTTGGTTCAAGCTTGCAATTGCCGGAGTGGCTCGAGTCACGCCGGGCGCAAATAGAGAAAGCGCTACCGCCAATCAGTTATAGAGCGCAAGCAGCGACGCAATAGACGATTACCAGTAATCATGTCACAAACGACACAAGGCCCGGATTATCATCATAAATTTCTCTCTGCGCGCACGGAGAGTTTCGAGTATTCCCTGGTGCTGCTGCATGGAACCGGAGGATCGGAGGATGACCTGCTCCCTCTGGCGGATCGATTGCTGCCTGAGGCTGCGGTATTGAGTCTGCGCGGCAATGTGGTCGAGAACGGGATGGCGCGATTCTTTCGCCGGTTCGAGCCGGGGGTGTTCGATACAGAAGACCTGATCCGTCAGACCCAGAACCTGGCGGACTTTCTGACGAAATCAGCCGCACAATACAAGCTCAATTCCGACAAGCTGGTTGCAGTGGGCTATTCCAACGGTGCGAACATCGCTGCCAGCCTGCTGTTGTTGCGGCCTGAGATTTTGCGCGCGGCCGTGTTGTTACGGCCGATGGTGCCACTCTGCCCCGCGCGGCGACCAAACCTCGATGGAGTTAATGTGCTGGTCTGCGCCGGCAAACTGGATGAAATCATCGCGCCGGAAGAGCCGACTCGCTTGAGTGAGCTGCTGGTGGAGTCGCAGGCGTCGGTGACGCTGCATTGGAGCGACTTCGGGCATGGATTGTCGGCGGATGATGTCGAAACCGCTCAGAAGTGGCTCGTGCAGAAGCTGGAAAACGGAAAGCTCTAGCGTGCCTCGTGGCGATTTCGTACGTCACGCTACACCCCTCCCGACCCCCCCGAATTCTAATTCTCCTCTTTGGTCAGAACCCAGATCCAGATCGGCAACATCGGGTAGCAGAGCCGGTAAAGCCAGGTAGGAATCTTGAACGCGAGGCTATTCTGCTGCTGCAAGTCATCGGCCGCAAAGCGCCTCGGCTCTTTCAGGATCGGGATGGTGTAATCGTGCATCCTGAATGGTTTGAGCAGCTTCTTGAGATTACGGTATGAAAGCAGTGTGACATCATACCCCCCCTGCTTCCCACAAAGCCGCATATAGAGATCGGAGAGCTTGTGGGGCAGCCAGGAAAGGAACGGCAGCTTGTAGTGGCCTTCCACGAGCACAAAGCGAGAACCGGCGCTCCAGTAGCAAAAGCCACTCGGCTTCAATACCCGTTTGATTTCAGCGACCAGGCCGCGGTGATTATCGACGTGCTCATAGACATGGTTGCAGATAACGCAATCAAACGATTCGTCGGCGAACGGCAGATGGGTCCCGTCGCCACAGAGCCAGCGCACGTTGCTCGCCGCGCAGTTGTCACGACCCTTGCGTACGGCGACGTGATCGATGTCCAGCTCGACGACTTCGCGGAAGGAGTCCGCAAAAACCTCTGTCATGACTCCGGCTGAACCACCGACATCGAGGACACGCAAAGTTTTTACGTCGCCGCGTGAGAAGTCCTTCATTACGGCGATGATCTTGAGGGCCTTCTGCACCCTGCCCGACTGCTCGTAGAGGATCGGGAAGCGTTCGGAGAAGGTACCGTAAACTTCGTTTTGTCGGGTGATTTGATCTTTGGCTGTCTCAGTCGTCATGTTCGCGTTTCACAAGCATCAGAGTTGAAAGGGAGAAGAGTGCCGGTGACAGCCGCGCGAGGGCGACACCGAGGCTGTGCAGCAATCCTCCCCAGCGTGGCGGCACCAGCGGCTGGTAGCTGCAGCGTTCGACCTTGAGTCCGCAAGTTGCGACCAGATCACGCGCGCGGCGCGGGGAGAAGATTGTGACGTGTGACTCTTCCTGCTTTACTAAGCCTAATCGGCGGATCAGGTGCGTTTCGTTAGGCACGGTGATGAAGAATCTGCCGCCGGGGCGCAGTAACGGTTTCAGTTTCTGTAGTGCGGTGCAGGGATCATGCAGGTGCTGCAGGATCTCGCAACAGCAGATGACGTCATAGTAGCCATCCACGTCGTCCTTTTCGATATCGACGACGCGTGCACGAAAACCATTTTTCTGGAGATGCTTCACGGCCTGGGGTGCGACATCCCAGCCTTCGACGCGATAATCGCGCGCGATGAAGTACTGCAGCAGTTCACCGGTTCCGGCGCCGACATCGAGGAGGCTGCGGAAGTGATGGCCGATCCATTCAAAGAGCCGCGAGGCACGCCACTGCGATCGACTGGTAACGCGAGAGAGGTCGCGTTGCAGCCAGTACTCGTTATAGTACTGATCCTTCCGGAGGTCACTTGACGGCTGCATTGACCACCTCCAGGAATGTCGTCGCCGCCCGCTCCGGTGAGAATCGGTTCACCAGTTTGCGGGCCTCGGTGGAGATATCATGCTCGTGCACGATCATTCGCACCATTGCATCGGTAAGGCTGTGTATCGATTTTTTCGGTACGACGATTCCAAGTTTGTTGTCGCGCACCAGGGTGCCGAGATCGCCCACTTCAGTAACGATCATCGGTGTGCGGGTCTGCAATGCTTCACCAAAAACGAGCGGAATCGAGTCGCTGTGAGTCGGGATCACGAGCGCGCGCGCCCGCTGCAGGTAATCGACGATCTCTTCGACCGGCACTCGTCCCAGCAGATGGACTTTACCGCGCAGCCTGAGATTCGCCACCTGCTTGCGCAGCTTTGGCAGCGCGGAGCCGTCACCAATGTAGAGCAGGCGATAGTCCCAGATATCCTGCTTGATCCGGGAGAAGGCTTTCAGGAGGTCGAAGACTCCTTTGCTCTTCTCGATACGCCCGAGGTAGAGGAAGAACTTCTCCCTCCGCAGGCGCAGGGTCTCGAAGTCGAAGGTCCTCATGCTGGGCAGGAAGCGACATTCTCTGCCGGAGATTTTTTCTACCTTCTCGGCTAGGTTGTCGCCATCGGCGAACAAGGCGGTAGCGCCCGCTAAGGCTTCACGGATTTTCCGACCGGCGTAGGGTCTTGAGGCCCAGACGTTGATATCGCTGCCGAGTGACCAGATGGAGTATGGGATTCCGGTAGCCAGGTGCGCCTGTTGAGCGAACCAGCCTGACGGTAAGGCCCAGAGCGCGAGTATATGGTCGTATTGATTGCTTCTTACATGCTCGATCAGGGCCTGTTTGCCGCACTTAAAGTAGTTGCGGATTTTCTCCCAGGAGGCGATGCGATAGAGTGGAAGCTCAGAGAGGGTGCGTTTGTCCTCACCCCACGCAAAGCGATGCACGGGAAAATCGAGTGAACCGTCCGGCTCTCCGATTTTGGAGGTAAACACCGACGGCTCAATTCCCTGCTGCTTGAGCGCAGCTACAAAGTCGAGGACGAAGGGCGAGGCCGGATCATCGGCTGAGACCGGCAGGCGATTGGTCACGATCAGCAGCCGTTTTACCGGTCCGCCGTGATTTGCGTGACTTGGCTGACTTGCCTGTTCCTTCTCCTGCTTTGTTGTCGGAGATTGATTCGATTGAGTCGTCACTTCTGTTATTCCACTCTTCGAGTTGTTGGCTGAACTGTTGTTCCAGAGTCTTGTTCTGGCGTTGCACGACGAAAATCTCGCGCCTCAGCTTTACTAGCCCGCTGCCGAGGAAACCGAACATCAAGATTTGCAGACCGGTCAGCAGGAAGATCACCAGCAGGGTCATCAAGGGTCGGTTTGGATTGAGAGTGCCCGATTGCCAGAGATAGACGACATAGGCACCGCCCAGCAAGCCGAGCCCGATCAGGATCGCTCCGATCACTCCAAAGAGGATCATCGGTTTCTCGTGTAGCGAGAAGAGGAGATGAGAACTGGCGATGGCGCGGAAATTGAACTTCGACTTACCGGCTTTGCGGCTGCGCAGGATCGCCGGCATCTCGATAATATTGTAACCGGCGGCGAGAATCTTGGAAATGATCTCGAGATGCAGCTCTTTACCGTCACTGAACAGCTCGACTGATTTGATGCACTCTCTGCGATAGGCGCGCAGTACTCCGGTGCTGGTTTTGACTCGACCACCCATCGCAAAGCTGATGACGCGATTACCCCACTTGCTCAGCAACAGACGCCAGCCCGGTACATTCTCGGTCCCTCCGCCTGCGGTGTAGGGAGAGCCCACCACGCAGTCGACGGCATCGTAGCGTTCGAGCACATCGAGCATTTTCGAGACATGATCAGCCGAGTATGAGAGGTCCGCATCGATCGTGCAGATGACCTCACCGCGAGCATTGTTAATTCCGGTGCGGATTGCATGCCCCCTGCCCTTGTTGGGGGAATAGGAAATCACCTTCAACCATGGGGAGATCGACGCGAGCGTGCGTAATCTGTTTGCGGTGTTATCGGTGGAACCGTCGTCGACGGCAACCACTTCGAAAGCGCAACCACGCCGTTTGAGTTCGGCGGCGATCGCCACCGGTGTATCAGGGAGGTTGGCCTCCTCGTTGTGCATCGGTATGACGACGCTGACGTAGGGTGTTCCGGCGAAATCGACGGGGTTCATCGGTTGGCCTCTTGTCTCATTGCCAGCGACTTCTGCAGGATCTGCATCACCTGTTCGTTCTCCGGGTCGACCGCAAAGATCATATCACTCACCCAACGCTGGTCCTCGACCGAACCGGCGGCGGTGAACATCCTGAGACAATTCAGCAGCAAGTCGACATTTTCCGGGTCTGTGCGGGCGGCATCGCGGCAGAGCGCGACGGCATCGCTGAATTGCTCCTGCCCCACCAGGTAGACGCCGAAATTGTAAAGCAGCCGACCGAAGTGTTCGCGTGAAGTCAGGTCGTTGTACTCGACCGCGAGATCGGAGTAGAAATGCAGTTTGGCGGTGGCGCGCCGGGTATCCTCAGTTGTGAGCTGATAACCGGGAGAGTAGCTGTAGACTACACCCTCGGGAGCCAGTTCTTTTATCAGCGGCGAAGTCCACTCACTCAATGTCAGGTAGACCGGATGCGATTTGTCGTTGCTCTTGATCCAGGAGTAGAGGTTCTTGCGGAATTCGAGTTCAAACTCCGACTCGTTCCAGTTATCGGGGTAGTTCAGTTGCGGGAAGCGTTCCTGCACTTTGCGGCGGTAATCATGGCGCAGCAGCGCTCCGCCACTCAGCACGATGACATCCTGTCGCGCACCGATCACAACCTGCTGGCAGAGTAATGGTGCGAAGGAGTTGTCCTCTCCTGCGAGGAAGATTGCGCCGTAGGGTAACGAAGCGATGATGTTCGTGGCATAATCCTCCGCCACGCAGACATACTTCTTGGATGCTTTGGCGTAGGTGGCGTCGAAATTGAAGAGTGCCACGACCATGACCAGTGCGGCGGTCGCCGAGAGAGCGGCTTTGTGGCTGACAGGCTTGAGGGCGAAGCGTCTTCCGAGCCAGGCAGTCAGGCTGGAGAGGCCTACCAGCGCAAGGAGCGTGATCAGCGCATAGGTCGGCATCAGGTAACCGTAGAGGTCGAGGTTGTATTTTGAGAACTCGGCGGCGTAGCCGGTTACGAACAGGTTGAAGAAAACCAGCGCGGTGAGCATCGAAGCGATGAATGAGTCATATCTCCAGTAGAATATGACCCCTGCCAGCGCCAGGAGGCAGGCGACGATGCCGAGCGGTGTCAACAGGGACCCGATGACAGAGAGGATGCGATCGACAAAGGGCGTTGTTGCACCGAGAAGTTCCACCGCAGTGTGGGTATTGAGCCGCAACACCGAATCGAGGAAGGCATCGAAGCTGGAGAAATCTCCCCAGTTGAATGTCGGTGCGAACAATTCGCGCAGTGGCAGGTAGAGAAAGACTGTCAGCGCCAGAAAGCTGAATGCGCCGGCGATCGATATCGAAGTGACATTAAAGAGCTTGTCTGAGTAGGCGATCGCCACCATCAGTGCCAGTGGCACGAGGGCGGCGAGGAAGATCAACGAGTGGTTTGCCAGACCGGTACCGGCGAGGAAGCCAAACATCATGAGGAAGCGCGTCAGGTCTATCTCGCGGAAGCGGTAGTTGAGTATCAACCAGATAGTCGCGAGGATCAGGAAGCAGTTGAGGGAGTAGACCTCCGCTCGCAGTGCCTGCAGCCAGAATCCGTAGATGGTCGCGGTTGACAGAGCGGCCACCAAGGCGATTACGCGCGGAAGGAGTTGTCCGGCGCGGGTGAGCTGGCTGGTGAGAAGGATCACGGCGATTTTGTAGAGCACCCAGATCGAGAGTGCCCCGAAGAGGGCTGAGACGAGATTGACCAACCAGCGCGGATCGGCGCCCGGAATCAGCGTTGCGACTTTTCCGATTAGCACATAGAGCGGAAAGCTCGGATTATGGACAATGCCGAGTTCGAATGCCGCTGTTTGGAATGCCGCCGTATCCTCCCAATAGGTGGTGGGGGCGGCGGTAAAGAAGTAGACTCCAAGCGGCAGAACGAACGCCAGCAGCGATGTTAGGCGAGAAAACAGCATATTCTACTTGTCGGCAGAAGTGCTTGAGTGATTGAATTGTGGCGGCGGGGACGAATCGGGATGCCGGGTAGTTGCCGGAATGAAAAAAAAGCGGGCGTCCCGATTCTTTTCGAGACGCCCGCGACCGAACTACCGCGCGTTCTTTATCTGAATTTCAGCAGATTTCTACGCGTTCCTCAGCCTTCGTTTAGAGTACTGAGTCGTCCGAGGTCACGACCAGGTTACCATCCTGATCCATTGTCCAGGTATCAGGGGTAGCGTCATCGTCAAGACCCGGATCAGGGATTGTCGCCGTCGCGAGGAAGGTCGTCGCGGTCACGTTACCGATTGAGTAGGAGTAACGAGCCGTGGG
>JBECKX010000009.1:0-4713 GCA_040235515.1 Candidatus Zixiibacteriota bacterium | reverse complement strand
ATTCCAGGCTTATCTCGATCAGTCCCAGCCTGGCATCGCAGGCAAGCCACGTTCCATTGCTCGAAACCAAAATGCCATTGTGCGGATGCTCTCCCAGCAGGTAATAGGACTCTCCGGTTGTGGAAAGACCCCTGTCACCGATACGTCGGCTGAATTCACGGATGTTCGCGGGTGGGTCGATCATCGGAGTCTCATACGTGAGGATGAAGCTGTCGAGGTTCCCGGCGGTACTGATCCCTGAGAGCGCACTACCGAGTTGATTCTCGATCCAGAGCAGCGACCCATCATTGGCATCCAGCGCCACGAGCTGTGCACCTCCCTTGCTCCCGCCCTCCAGGCCACGGCAAACAGCCACGATTACTTTACCCCCGTCGATCGGCTCTAATGCGACCGGCTCGGGCCCCACGTAAACGGTTGATTTCTTCTCAAAACTGGGAATCTCAAAACTGGTCACGGTTCCCGCGGAGATTGACGAGACCCAGACGCTCTTGGAGTCCGCCGAGACGGCTACTCCTCCGACATCGTTTACTTCCGTCAAAGGGTAAAGCATCTCGTAGTTCTCGCAGTCAACCGCGAATGCCTGGCGACCGGTCGCTCTCGCAGCATACCCGACCGCAAATGCATAGACGCCGCCGGGTGAGAAGACCAGGTCTTCAACCTCTACCTCTGCATCGAACAGCGCCACCTGCCGATCAGTCAGCGCGTTGATCACTTCGCAGTTGGTCGTTTGCGGACCGAACAACCAGACTTCCGAGTTATCCAGGCTGGCAAAAGCCCGGTCAGGATCGAACGAGGCATTGTAGCGGCGAATCAGATTGTCGTTCGCCTGCCCGTAAATTATCACTTCGTTACCGATACCGGTCGGCACATATATTTTGCTGATCGGGGCAGCGTCAAGCAGTGCCGACACGCACACTACCTGCAGCACGATCAGCGTTACCAGCATGAACGCAGACTTCTTCATGGTCATATTCCCTTATCCTGAACTAACGCAGCATTCCCTCTGCCGCAAAACAAAACTCACCATCAATTATCGTAGCCAAAACTTTCGTTGCAAGCAATTGCTCAGGTTTGGCACGCAGTGGATCGGTATCTACAATTACGATATCCGCCTTCTTGCCGGGAGTCAGGCTCCCCCGCATTTTCCCATCCCCCACTGCAAGCGCTCCACCCAGGGTGAATCCGTGCAACGCCTGTGCGACAGTAAGCGTCTCGTTGCTGTTATAGCTTCTGCCGCCCTCCAGGCGCCTCCCGGTCGTCGCGGCATAAACTCCATGGAGCGGGTGCAACTCTTCGATTGGCGCATCTGAACCAAGCGCCAGCAACACACCCGACTTTGCCAGTGAGCGGAAGCGGTAACTGTCTTTGAGCCGGGGACCGAGGTATTTCTTCATAATATCGATATCGGACGGCGCATGGCTCGGCTGCATCGACGCCGTCACGCCGAGGCGCGCAAACCTGTGCAAATCCTGCGCGTTGAGGATCTGGCAGTGTTCAATTCTGTGCGGGAAACGTTTCGACACATGCCTGCCCACCTGCTCGATCGCGTCGAGTACCTGCCGGTTGGCCCGGTCACCGATCGCATGGATTGCGCACGCAAGTCCGGCGCGCGTCGCTTTGCCGATCTGAGCCACAAGTTCGGCGGGAGGAGTAACCTCCAGACCGACGTTGTTTCTGCTACCCTTAAACGGTTTCAACATCAATGCAGTCTGCGAGCCGAGCGCTCCATCTGCAAAGATTTTGACTCCTGCAACCCTGAGGTTGTCCGAGCCAAACCCGGTTCGCAGGAAGATTGATGTGATCTGATCGAGGTACTTGACAGGCAGATAGCTGCGGACCCGCAATGGCAGGTTGCCTTCCAGCTCAAGCTCCTGCAGGACTGCAAATCGATCGATCTCAAAATCGAAGTTTGAGACGCCGACACATCCCAGCCGGTGGAGGCGCTCGATCCCTTCGCGCACCATCCGTTTTAAGCTGGCGCGGGAAGGGGCACGGTGGATCTCCCACACACGTTTGTAAGCTTCATCTGTGAGTACGCCGGTGGGCTCGTGGTGTTGATCACGCATGATTTCCCCGCCGGCCGGATCATCTGTCTCCCTGGTAATCCCCGCCGCGGCGAGTGCCCGGCTGTTTACCCAGAGCGCGTGTGCATCCTTGGAGAAGATCGCTGCAGGCCTGTCAGGGATCAGCCTGTCCAGCTCTTTGCGGTCGGGCCAGCGCGGATTACGCCATTGATCGCGCCGCCAGCCTTTTCCCAGAAACCACTCATTGCCGCGAGGCGGGAACTTTGTCAGGTGCAACTTGATGCGTTTAAGGGCATCCTCGTAAGAGTTCGCGCCATCAAGGTCGACCTGATACAGCGACTGCGACCAGTAGACCAGGTGCGCGTGTGAATCGATCAAGCCGGGCAGCATCGTAGCGCCATCAAGGTCGATCATTTCGTAGCTATCGGAGGGCACCGCTGAGAGTTCGTGGGCGGATCCTACCCAGACAATTTTGTCTTGCTCAGTTATGAGGGCATCAGCGAATGGAGTTCTGTCATCCATAGTGATGATTCGCCCGCCGAAATACAGTTTCTTCGAGACTTCCACGCGGTCATTAACCTCATTCTGCGAGTTTTCGGTAATCGCCATCACGCCGGGTGACCCTGCGCCGATCGAGTTCTTCCAGCAGCGGCACCACGACCTTCCGAGTTGTGCCGGTGATGTCGCGGGCCTCGGAAACCGTGATCGTCCCGTGATTGCTCAGGTGTGACTTTATCTCATCCGTCATTTCCTCGAAGTCTGTGCGCAGAAAGACGACACCCTCGACATCCACGATTTCCTGATTTTGCTTGAGAAATCCATAAACTGCTTCTGCACCATTCGCAAGCGCTAACAGGTCGCGTCGATTGACCGGTACGCGGTGCTGCTTCTTCAACTCGGCCAACATCCGTCGCTTCGTTTCCTCCTGCTGTTCCGTCAAACCGGCGGAGAATCCCGTGAGTTTCAATCCCGGGCCGACCCTTTCGACTCTCGCGTCGGCTTCAAGGTGGTTGATTACGAGATTGGTTAGCTGTTCCGAATGAGCGACCTGAGCGTACAGTTGGGCTAGTGGCATCGTACTGAGATGGCGGTTCTGCTGGTGGAAATTCTCCAGCGACTTCAAGCATGCCGAGATCGCTTTGTTCCAGACTGAAGTTGAAACGAGCTGTTCCCCGACAAACATCAATTCGCCCGCTCGACACAGCTTGTCCACTGCCTCCCTCACTTCGGCGCGCGTAAAGAGAGATTGCTTCAACAATTCTTCACTGCGGCACAATTCCATTCGAGAGCTCTCATAGCGGACTAAAGATTCGGCATCCAGAGTTGCTGCGGCCATGAGCGCCTGCCACAGATCGAGATCGCGTCGGGCCACGCCGCGCGGATTCGGATCGATCACCTGACCACCCCCGATCAGCAGCGAAGGAGTCGCGAGACGCAGTACGAAACGGTCACCCGACTTGGCGATGGTTCGACCTGCCAGACGAATCAGTGCCAGGTAAGTCCCATCATCGCAGACAATTTCCGGCGTCGGCAAAATCAGACGGGCTTCAATCTCACGTGTGCCATGCAGAAGTATCACCTCGCGGTTGTGCCGGATATATCGGGTCTGATTCGGCTCCGGCGTGATCTTTACCGCCAGTTGATCAGACACTTGCAGATCGGGTGGGTAGTAGAGTATGTCGCCCCGCTTGATTAGCTCCCGCTCGGCCGATTGCAGGCCGACCGCCAATCGAATCCAGGGCTGAGCGCGGTCAAGATCGGAGTAGAAGCTCTGCAGCGATCGGACCTTGATGAGCCTCCCTGATGGGTGGTGCTTAACCTCCTGCCCAACCCTGAGGTCGCCCTCCCTCAGCGTCCCGGTCACAACGGTACCGGTACCGGCTACGCTGAAAGATCGGTCAACGAACAGGCGAGCCGACTCATCCGGCATCTCGCGCAGGGTCTTGTGCAAAACCGAGTCGATTTCCTGTTTGATCACATCGAGATTGCGATTATCAACCGCCGAAAACTCTATGATGTTGCAGCCTTCAAGGAAGCTGCCTTTGGTCTTTGCCCTGATATCAGCTCGCACCAGCTCGATCCAGTCCTGATCGGCCAGGTCGACTTTGGTCAGCACAACAATCCCGAGTCGTGCACCGAGGTACTTAAGGATTGAAAGATGTTCCTGGGTTTGCGGCATCCAACCGTCATCGGCGGCGACAATCATCAATACCATATCTATCGCGCCAACGCCGGAGATCATGGTCTTGATGAATCGCTCATGACCGGGGACATCGATAATCCCGACCGGATCACCGTTGAGGAGTTGGAAGGACGCGAAGCCGAGTTCGATCGTCATTTCGCGTTCCTGCTCTTCCGGCAGGCGATCAGGGTCGGTGCCGGTAAGCGCTCGAACGAGGCTCGACTTGCCATGGTCGATATGACCAGCTGTCGCAATGGTGAACATTAGCTCAGGCCTGAACCACAGCGAGGAGTTGATGCACGAGCTGATCCTCGTCGGTTTCGAGGATGGTGCGCAAATCAATCCAGAAACGCTCATCCTTCACCACACCGACAATCGGTGGAGTACAATCGAGAAGTCGTCTCTGGAAGCGCGGCACCGGCAGCGGTGGCTTGATGGCGATGGCAATTGACCTTAGCGAGCCCCCCGGAAGGGAACCCCCGCCAGGCGTCGAGTCAAAATCCTCGA
>JBECKX010000001.1:0-26174 GCA_040235515.1 Candidatus Zixiibacteriota bacterium | reverse complement strand
GACCTGGACGCAGCCGCGTTCCTCGATGGCGAAGCCGAGAGCACGGCAGTGCTGGAAGCCGCCGCTATTCGAGCGGACATCCTTGGCGATACGCTTTGCGACCTTGATGTTGTTCGTTCCGAGGTAGGCGTTGAAAGCGATCAGCGGGAGGCGGACGCCGATTGCCACGGCGCCGGCACGATCATGGAGTTTGCGCGGACCATAGTCGGGAATCAGCGCATCCTCGGTTGCGATCTTTTCTTTGATCCCCTCATACTGCCCCCACTTGTTACGAATATTGGGGAGGCTCTGGCGCTCGGGTCGCTGGGCTGCGTCTTCATAGAGATAGACCGGGATTTCCAGTTCTTCTGCCACCTGCTGACCCAGTTCTTTCGCCAGTTCGACAGCTTCTGCCGTGGTGATATCCTGTATCGGCACGAAAGGACAGACATCGGTGGCGCCCATGCGGGGGTGTTCGCCTTTATGTTCACGCAGGTCGATCAACTCGCTAGCTTTCTTGATCCCGAGGAAGAGCCCCTTCTTCACCGCCTGAGGTTCACCGGCAATAGTAACAACCGCCCTGTTGTGATCCTTGTCCATCTCAGAGTCGAGCAACACGACGCCTGAAATGGAGGTAATGGCATCGGTGATCTCTTTGATTATCTCAGGTCGACGACCTTCCGAGAAGTTAGGTACGGCTTCCACTATTTTTGGCATAGAGTGACCTCCCGTTGGAGAGTATGTCTGGTCAGAAGGTTAAGAATGATCTAGACTCCGGGCTTTGCGCGGCGCCGGGACTTGCCGGCTGACGTTTTGGTTTTGCTGTTCAGCTTGTCTTTCACCGCGGCCCAGAGCAAAGGCATCATGATTTCGTGATGCCCGGAGAAATCAAAAGTTTGTCCCCCCAGGAGTCGCGGTCGACTGACAAAGTTATTGCGCGGGCGGTAGAGCCCAATCATATCGAAATTTGCGGCGGCAAAGCGGGTGAATTTCGGGTCGAGGTTGCGGGCGATGGCGATCGCTTTGAGGAATACCTCCGGCATGATCACGGCGGAGCCGAAGTTGAGCGCGACGCCACCGTTTTTGAGCCTGGTAACCTGTTTACAGTGCTTCTTAAAATCGACCTGTGAAGCCTCCCCTACCACAGCTCCGTCGAACCCCGGATGCGCATTGACGATATCAGTTCCGATGGCTGCATGGACGGTGGCCGGGATTCCCCGGCGTTGCGCCGTTGCGAAGATCGAGCGCTCGCGGTAAGGCGCCTTCTCGAAGTTGATGTAGCACCCAACTGCTTCTCCCAGTCCGCAGCCGGTGTCGCGCGCGGTTGAAATGACACCCTCGTAATGTTTGCCGGTCTCAGCGGTCATGCCGAACTGACCGGCCTGAAGCGCAGCCTCGACATCCTCCGAGGTTTGGCCGAAGAAAGCCAGCTCGAGGTCATGAATCACCCCGGCGTTGTTGGTGGAGATCATCTGGCAGAAGCCGGCTTCCATGATTTCACAGAGCAGTGGCGTGAGGCCGACCTTGATCACGTGCGCACCGAACATCCAGAGGATCGGTTTATTCTTGTTGTTGGCTTTGATGAGCAGGTTGACGAGGGTTTTCAAATCGCTCCCTTTGAGGATATCGGGCAGCGAATCTACGAAGGCCCCGACTCCGGCGGTCGCGATCGAAGAGGCGAACTGTTTCTTGTTAACCTTGGAGCTTCGCCCCTTGATAGATATGACTTTAATTTTGTTGAGATCGATTTGGTCCATACGATTGTTTTTGCCGTTCGGCCCTACCAGTTCAGGTTTCCGAGTCGAAACTCCTCCAGCTCGGCGTGGATGGAGCCAACAAGCACCTTGCTTTTCATCAGCACGGGCATACGCAAGCGGTCATCGGTCAGCCAGACTTTGATTTCCCCCTCTTGCTTGAAGATGCCGGCTTCCGAGAGGAGAGGTTCCACCACGATGCAATCGAACACCCCGGCGGGCACTTCCACCGTTTCCTTCTTGAGCACATGCACGCGGAGTTGATTGGCTCTTTTGCCCTCGACGCTGTTGACTGTGAGGAAGTCGCCGATCTTGAGCGGCTGTGTACGCACGAAGTACATTGCGGAGAGAACATCCTGGGCAAAGCTTCCGACCGCGACGGTGTCGATCTCGTCGACATCCTTGCGGGTGATCGCCCTGCCCAATTCCGGCTCGAATTTCACCTCGCGTTGCGAATGGTACGACCCCTCATGCAGTGCCTTGTGAAAGTAATGTGAGTAAATGCCGTCGACATCGATCTGGCTGACTGCGGTGTCACGCACTTTATAGAAGCCATCGAAGAAGCTGTTGGATGAGGTCTCGGAATAGATTTTGTAGCAGAGGTGTCCCTCATAAGTGTTGGTATCGAGTACTTCCAGGGTTGCCTGACCGGCGGTGAGGAAACCATAGCCGACCGAGAAACGGAGGTACTCACCGGGGCCGAAGGCATCATTTTCGACTTCCCGATAGAGGCTGTCGGCAGGCATCGCCTCGACATTCCCCGAGTGAAGACTCAACCTGGTGCCGAAGAACGCAGCGATCGCCAGGACTACCAGGATGACCGCGACGCGAGCAAATATCGAGATGCGCCTGTTTATTTTTTGCTTCCTTCCTCGATGAGCCGAATTACTTCCGGCAGTGTGCCTTCAATGGCGGAATAGATTTCTTTGAACGTCACGAGGTACTCCTCCATCGAACCACCGATCGGATCGTCGACCGAGTGTTCGGCGTCGGAGAGATCGGTCTGCGGAAATGCCTTGAGCATGTAGAGCTTCCGGTCGGAATTCACCATCTTCTCGAGTTGCTTATGGTGTTCGGCGGCCAGCGCGAACACGAGGTCGGACTCTTTGAAGAGGCGTTCATTCATGCGGGTCGAATGGTGTTGCGAGATGTCGATACCGTGTTTCGCGGAGACCTCCACGGCGTTGTGCGTGGCGGGGTAGCCATCGAGGGTTCCGATGCCTGCGGAGGAGACATCGACGGTGTCGATCCCGTGATCGGCGAGCAGTTTTTTCATGATCCCCTCAGCCATGGGGGAGCGGCAGGTATTACCGGTACAAACGTAGAGTATCTTATACATTGTTTCCTAGTCTTCTTCTTCCTCGGTTTTTAACAATTCCGCAAATTCAATAGTTCCCTCACGCACCAGTCTCGGTTCAGGTTCCGACAGGTCGACGACGGTGGTCGCGCTCGAATCGAGCGGGCCTGATCTGGTCAGGATCAGCGGCACCTGATTTTCGAACAGCCGGACCACTTCCGCTGCGTCGCGCGGATCCGGCTGACCGCTCCGGTTAGCCGAAGTTGCGATCAGCGGTGAAGCGGATGTCTCCACCAACTCGCGCACAAAGGCATCGGAGCTGACACGGATTCCGACCTTGCCGTCGGGAGTCACGACCCCGGGCAGATCAGATATCTTGCTCTTTAATACGACAGTCAATGGTCCCGGCAAGAACTTCCGCACGATGCGATCGGCGTACTCGTGCTCGATTTCGGCGTAGCGCGCGATAGCGGCGACGGAAGCCAGGAAGATCGCCGACGGTTTATTGAGGTGGCGTCCCTTGATCTGATAGAGGCGCTCCACGGCCGTCTGGCTTTCGGCGTTGGCGGTCAAGCCGTAGATCGTATCGGTTGGAATCACGATGACATCCCCGGCGGTGATATGTTCAACCGCGAGGATCGCGGCGCGTTCATCGCGTACGTCAAGGATCTTAGTCGCCCCGGCAGCCATAGAGTCATAGTCTCCTATTAGCTTACAGGTACCCGGCGAAGTTGGGATCATCTTTCATGCGCGCGAGCATATCTTTGATCTCGTTCACCTTGGTCTTGTGCGCTACCAGAACGACGTCTCCGGTCTTGACGATGACCAGATCCGAAACGCCGAGGGTTGTGAGAATGCCATCGCCGGCGTTGACGGCCGTAATTTCATAGGAATCGTGCAACAGGTTTTTGCCGATCGAAACGTTGTTGTCTTTATCCCTTCCGCTGATTCTCTCGAGTGCGAGCCAACTGCCGATATCGTCCCAGATAATATCTCCCTTGATGACAACGACATTTTCGGCGTTTTCCAGCACGCCGACATCGATCGAGACATTGTCACATTTTTCGAAGAGCTGGCGGCGGGCGGGGAGTTCCTCGATTGAACCGATTTTCGCGGCGTACGCTTCCAATTCCTTGCGCATCTCCGGCTGACAGCGCAGCACAGCGTCGAGGATCGATTTTGCGGACCAGATGAACATGCCGGAATTCCAGAGATGGTGGCGGCCGACGTAGTATTGTTGCGCGAGGGTGCGATTCGGTTTTTCCTTGAATTCCCGGACGCGGAAGCTGCTGAGGCCGTTGGAGGAATCGTAGGGCTCACCCAGTTCGATATAGCCATAGCCTGTTTCGGGACGAGTCGGAGTGATTCCGATCGTGATCAGAACATCCTCTTTCTCGGCCAGGGTGGCACCGTAGCGGAAGATTTCCATGAGCCTGTCTTTGGGCTTGATATAATGATCTGCAGGGAGCACGATCATGGTGGCGGCGGGATCGTGCTTGAGGAGATGTACGGCGACGAAACCGATTGCGAGGCAGGTGTTTTTGCCGAACGGCTCGGCGAGAATATTGGCCTCATCGATTCCGGCGTGATTTTCGAGCACTTTCTTCTTGATACTCTCGCCGGTAACGAGCATAACGCGTTCTTTGGGGACGAGCCCTTCCACGCGGTCAAGCGTCTCTTCCAGCATAGATCGATCCGAGGTGATCTTCAGCAACTGCTTGGGGTTTTCGGTTGTGGAAAAGGGCCAGAAACGCTCGCCGCGCCCTCCGGCAATCAGTACGGCATATATCATACTATCGCGTCCTCATTCCTCCAAAAAGACCAGTAACTTAGCTAATTAAATCACCCTGTCAAGGTATACGAAACGGCGTGGCGGCGGTTGAAAGCGGAACTTTAGTATTGACAGAATTCGGGGTTCCGGCTAGCTTGATAGCAGAACCTCCAAAACCGAACAGCCACAGCCGCGAGGCGAACGTGAAAACAGGCCCTGATTTCTTCTCATAGCAGCAATAAGCTCTGCGGGCGAAGCAGGAATCTGAGTGCATGCTCCGGCATCAATCCCGGTTTCTGCACACCTGCGAGAAAGGTGGTATGCCATGCGAGTGCACGTTTTGTTAATTCTATCAGTTGTACTTTTGTTCACAACCGCAGCGACGGGGGCGGAACTGGTCGTACCCGATTCCTATCCAACGATCATGGCAGCTACCGCTGCGGCGAATGATTTCGACACTGTCCTGGTGATGCCGGGCACTTACTCGGGATCAGGCAATTTCGACATCGATCCCGGGGGCAAGCTACTGGTTTATCGTGGTCAGGCGGGAGCCGGCATGACGATCATCGATGTCGGCGGTGTGGTTGGCTTTGACCGGCGCGGTTTTATGATCACGAGTGGCGAGGATGCCAATCTGGTCGTGGAGGGTTTCACGATCATGAATGCCTATATTTTCGACGATTTCGGGACAACGGACTATCCGAAGGGAGCGGGGGTGTTTATTGAGGGTTCAAGCCCGATCATCCAGGATTGTGTGTTTCGCGACAACGTTGCCCACGGTGGAGGCGGAGTAGCTGCGACATCGGGATCGAATGCGACGATCAGGAGATGTAAATTCATCTCCAACTATGCCGAGTATGGCGGCGGCGTTTATTGCTGGCAGAATTCCCCTACCGTGATCGAATTGTGTGTGTTTGACTCCAACAGTGTGGAGAATGATGGTGGCGCGATTGATTTTGCGTTTTCATCTCCCGGCAGCGTGAGCTTTTGTGCGTTTTCTTTTAACAGCGCGCCGGTTGGTGGTGCGATCATGTGCTTCGACCAGTGTGACACGGATTTTGAAAACTGCACCTTTGTAGCCAACAACGCGGGCCTCGGTTCGGTGCTTAACGCGAACCAGAGCGATCCAACGTTGACGCGTTGCCTGCTGACGCAGAACTACCAGGATCTGGTGGTGAACTGTGTCGCCGGATCCCCGGTGTTGGAATGCACGAATATCTATGCAAACATCGAAGGAGACTGGGCTATTGGCTGCATCGCTTCACAGGCGACGATGAACAACAACTTCAGCGCTCCGCCGCTGTTTTGCCCGGATGCGGAAGATCCGTACAAGATTGCGGCCGACTCGCCGTGCGCTCCGAGCCATAGCCCGTGCGGGATGTTGGTTGGATCAGGAGCGGTGAATCCAGCCTGTGTACCGGGCGGTAACAACCTGTATATCAACGCCGAGGGAACGGGGGATTATCCCACGATTCAGGCGGCGGTGAATGCTTCGCTCCCGGGTGATTCGATCTTTCTCGCACCGGGGACTTACACGGGTGATGGCAACCGGGACGTCGACTTGAATGAAAAGATAGTGGTGATAACGTCCTCGGGAGCAGTCGATCAGACGATCATCGATTGTGAGGGTACTGATGTGGAACCACATCGGGCATTTCACATCTTTCGGGGCGAGGATAGCACGACTGTAATCAGCGGACTGACGATCATCAATGGTGTAGCGGTAGACCATCCGAGCCATCCCGGTTTTCCGATGGGTGGAGGAATCAGAATCCAGGCGTCATCACCGACGATCGTTGACTGCCGGTTCATCGGTGGCAAAGGACATGCCGGAGGTGGCATAGCTGCGGTGTTCGGTTCGAGCCCGCGCATCATTGGGTGCTACTTCGAGGGAGGACAAACCGAGAATGCCGGTGGGCTTTACTGCTGGCAGAATTCTCCCTGCACCGTTACTAACTGCACCTTCATTAACAACACGGCTACGATCGATGGCGGGGCGGTGGACTGCGCATTCAGCTCGCCCTCGAAATTCAACTACTGCACTTTTGCGCGTAACACGGCGTTCCTGGGCGGTGCGGCTCAATGCTATCAGTCGGCCGTTGAGTTTTCCAATTGTACGTTTGTCTCCAACAGCGCCTCGATCGGATCACAACTGAGTACAAATCCGGGCAATGTGACCGTCAGCCTGAGCATCATCGCATACGGCGAGGGAGCAGGTGCGCTCAATTGCGTGGGTACTTTTTCGTTACTCTGCACCGATATGTTCGGGAATGAGTTCGGTGATTTCCAGGATTGTGCCGCGGGACAGGCCGAGTTGTTCGGCAACTTCTCGGCCGAGCCGATGTTTTGCGACACAGCGAACAACTTCTACAACGTCCTCGCTTCATCGCAGTGTGCTCCTGCAAACAACAGTTGCGGAGAATTGATTGGAGCCAAGGCTGTAGGCTGTAGTTCAATTTGCGGTGACCTGGATGGGCTTGGTTCGGTGTCGGTGAGCGATGCGGTTTACCTGCTGAACTACATCTTCGGTGGTGGCGCACCGCCGCGTGATCTCGCGGGTGGGGATGTGAACTGCGACCAGAAGGCCACGATTTCGGACGCTGTATACCTGGTCAACTTCATATTCGGTGGAGGGCCGGCACCCTGCGCGGGATGTCCGGCGCCGGCCGAATAGTCGCCTGTAAATCTTTTGTGAGAACCGGCCCGGTTTGAGAGAGGCTGAACGGCGTTTGTGCCGAGGCTCTTAAACCGGGCTATTTTTTAATGCGCAGAATGAGCAAAACCCAGGGACGGATCATCGACCACCAACCTGATCCGGCCTTGATCTTGGAGTAATTCTTTTTCTCGGCGGGATAGGTCATCCCCACCGGTACTTCGGTTATTTTCAGACCCTTTTTGATAACATTGTAGTGGATATAGTACTCCATCTCGTAGCGGCCGAGCCAATCCTGGTTGATATCCATCCCGGTGCGCTCGATTATATCGAGGCGATAGGCTCGGAAACCGCAGGTAACGTCGGTGCCGCGAAATCCCATGAAGAGATTGACGATCCAGGTAAAGGCTTTGATCAGGATTGCGCGTTTGAAGGGGAGGTTTTCACTGCTTCCACCTTCCAGGTAGCGCGACCCCTGCACGTAGTCGTAGCCGTGCTCGAGGATCGGTTCCATCAGACGGGGGACTTCGGCAGGAGCCATCTTGCCGTTGCCGGCCATGATCACCACGGCGTTGTAACCGTTTTCGGCGGCGTAACGGAATGCGGTCCTGAGCCCGGCGCCTACGCCGAGGTTGGTTTCGTGGCGGATGGAGGGAAAGCCTGAGTTGCGGATGATTTCCACCGATTCGTCGGAGGAACCGTCATCGACCAGCAGCATGCCGTAGTTGCGGTCTTGCGGAAAGCGATCGAGCACACGCTGGATCTTCCCCCCCTCGTTGTAGCAGAAGACCACGACGAGGAAACGTAACGCTCCATCAGGCATCACCACCCCCCGATTCCGGAGTGCTGGAACAGATCAACAACTGCAGCGCGCGCAACCACTTCTACTTTGATTCTCTTACTTTGATTCAACGTCGCGGAAGTAGCGTGCCGGATTCCCCGCCCAGATTTGATTGGCAGGAACATTTTTGGTAACGACGCTGCCGGCGCCGATGATGGCGTTGTCGCCGATCTGCACGCCGCCGAGAATCGTCGAATTGGTTCCGATGGAGACATGATTGCCGATGCGGGTATTCACGAAGCGGCCTTTCCAGTCATCCTCGGTCTCCAATTCGCCATCGGCGCGCGTGGCCTGCGGGTAGTTGTCGTTGATGAACATCACGCCATGTCCGATGAAGCAGTTGTCCCCTATCTGCACGCCATCACAGATGAAGGTGTGCGATGAGACCTTGCAGCGCTTGCCGACAACGGCGTTTTTCTGGATTTCGACGAATGGTCCGATCTTCGTGCCGTCGCCGACCTCACAGCCATACATGTTGATGAACTTGGTGATCAGTACATCTTTGCCCAACTTGACGCTGGGCGCTATGCTATTCCAATTGGAGTCAAAAGTTGTCATTTGCTGCGACCTCTGCCCGAACCGTTTCGAGCCGCGTGTTATTACTGATTCGTACTTGCCTATTCGTGTCTACTTAAACAAACCTACTTAATCGAGATCCGAGCGCCACCCTGTTTGAGGGATTTGTTAGCTGCCTCCAGAATGCTGACGACATGGAGACCATCCTCACCGGAGGTGAGTGGTTTACGCTTCTCGTTGATCGAATCGATGAACTCCTGTGCGACCAGCTTGAGCGCCTCGGTACTGTCGATGCGCGGTGCGCGCATATCGCCGGTACGATACTCCACCAGGGCCTTGTAGACGCGCTCGCGATCTTCTTTTCCGGAAGCGTCTTTGAACTCCACGCGCTTGTCGTAGATTTTGATCTTCTCGGATGGCTCGGTGTCATCGTAGACGATCATCTGCTTGGTGCCCCCGATCAGCGTCATCCGGACCTTAACGGGGGCGAGCCAGTTGACATGGATGTGTGCGAGGACATCATCCTCGTACCAGACCGTGAGGTAACTGATGTTCTCGACCGACTGGCCGTAGTGGGCGAAACCAACGGCGTTGACGGCGGTCGCGCGTTTACCGGAGACATAATCGCAGATCGAGATGTCGTGGGGTGCCAGGTCCCAGATGACATTGATATCATGCTGGAACAACCCGAGGTTGACGCGCACCGAATCGAAGTAGAGCATGTCACCGATCTCGCCGGCATCGACGAGAGACTTAATTTTGCGAACCGCGCCGGTGTAGAGGAAGGTGTGGTCCACCATAACGGTCAAGCCTTTGCGGGCGGCCAGTTCGAGGAGTTCTTCCGCTTCAGCCACGGTGGAGGTGAGTGGTTTCTCCAGCAACACATGCTTACCCGCCTCGAGTGCCAATTTGGCGAGACGGTGGTGTGTGAAGACCGGAGTCGCGATCACAACGGCATCGATCTCGCTATCGTTGATCAGTTGCTCGTCCGAAGAGAAGCCCTTGATCGTGGGGTAGCTATTCTGTATGAACTTGACGCGTTCGGGGCGCTGATCGCAGACGCCCACGACCTTGCAGTGGCCGGGCAACGCGGCGAAGTTACGAACGAGGTTGGGCCCCCAATAGCCGATTCCGATTATTCCTATTCCTAACAAGGTAGTACACTCCTTCAGGCTCGGTCCAAATTATCGCGCAATATAGGCAGGTGGGGTAAGGGTGTAAAGCTATTTTGGAACAACCGCTCTACGAGTGATTGCGGCGGAATTCTCAACTGCCAACAGACCATAACAGCGGAGAGCGCCGCAGTTGCCTGACGAGAGCGGATTGAGGGTTGATGTGTGGCGGGGCGCTACTTGATCAGGGTCATCTTGCGGGTGAGGATGGCGTCAGCCGTCTCCAGGCGGTAGAGATAAACTCCACTGGCAACCGCTCGACCTGAATCATCCCTGCTGTCCCAGCGGACTCGATGGAAGCCCGCCGGCTGGTGATCGTTCACGAGGGTACGCACACGCTGACCGAGGGTGTTGTAGATGGTCAACCGGACATGCTGCGGCGTGCCGAGTGCGAAGCTGATCACGGTTTCAGGATTGAAGGGATTCGGATAGTTTTGATTCAGTTCAAACTGATCGGGCAGCACGACGACGTTGTCATCGACATCGGTGGCGGTGAACTGGTCGTTCGTGAAGAAGACGTCGTAGCCTTCAGAGGGTGTGCGGTTATCCACCCAGGTCGTATAGTAGTATGATTCGGCGAGGATGATTGCCGGTTGTTTCTCACGGGCAGATTGAGTGAGGCCGCTCAACGGGAGATTGCTCATGATCAGGGTACCGTCGAGGTTGACCAGTTGCATCCAGACACGCTCGCTACCGGTGCGGAAATCGCTCCAGGTAACGCCAACGGCGGTGGAGCTACCACCGATCTTCAGCGAGGAGATTGTGGTAGCGGTTTCCTCATTGATGACAATCGGTCCCCAAACATTGGCCTTGGTGGCGTCCACAGCGAGGAGTTCCACCTGCGCTGATTCACCGAGATCGCGGAGGTAGGCGAAGAAGTTGATGCCTGATGCTGAATGGTGGTACACCCGGACAGCAGTGATCACGCCGTCCGACGAGACCGGGAGTAACTGGTTGGCGCCATCGAGATCAAAGCTGGAATCGAAGAATTCGTAGTAGATGACCTGCTCGTCGCCATCCACTGCCAACCACGCAATCACTCCGGAGTGATCGTCATCGATGCTAACGCTGGGTTGGAAATTGGCTGATGTTGAGACTATACCTGATATCTTGCTATTGCTTCCGACCGCGGCTCCACCTGCGTTGTAGCCCTGCATGTAGATTTGCTGCGAACCATCCCTGCGGTCTGTCCACACGACGGCATAGGCGCCATCGGGCGCCATAGCGATGTCGGGGTCACTTTTCGGCAGGCCGGTAGCATCGTTGCTGATGAGAAAGTTGCTGCCGCTCAGTCCCGGCGTCGTGGTGAGTACCTGTCCCATGATTTGCTGACTGGAGTGGCCGCTCACCGTCCGACTGTCGGCCCAGACCGCGACCCCCTTGCCGCTTCTATTGCCGGCGACTCGTGGTGAGGACTGCACGGCCTTACCGATGTCATCGTTGACGCGCAATGCAGAGCCGATGAGATCGCCATTTTGACTGACGAATCTGTAATAGATATCTCCGCCATCGCTTTGCTCGTCACACCAGACGACAGCTGAACCGTTGGAGCTGATCAATGCGATATCGGGGTCGAGTTGCTGACTGCCGGCTGCATCGTCGTTTACAATGGAGTTGGTACCCAGTTTCAGGAAGACATCATCAAGGCGTTGCAGGTAGATATCTGCATTATCGTTGCGGTGGTCTGTCCAGACGAAGCGATATTCATCTGCAGCGGCGCTTCCATGGGGAAAGCTGCGTTCACGCAGAAGCGCCGGGTCCTCGAGGGAGAGATTGGTGTCGACGAATTCGCCTGCGGAGTTGAGTTGTTGCAGTTTGATCGCGCTGGGACCGGCGTAGTCAGCCCAGAGAGCCGCGACGCCGCCGCCGGAGGTTTGGACGAAGGAGACATCCCAGCAGAGGTCTTCATCAGCGGCATTCAGCCGAAACGAGGTATCGGCTTCGGTCGATGAAGTCGTGATTCGTTGTGCCCAGGCGTTCTGGTTGCCGCCTCGATCTGAGATCCAGCCGACGAGGTATTGCTGGTTGCCGAGGTATGAGACCGCCGGCATTACCTGCGTGGCGGATGAATATGCTGAAGCTACCTGCAAGTCCGGAAAGAGCGCGGTGCCGACATCGGTGAAGATTCTAAACATCACGTCGGGGCTGCCGCTGGTGGGTTCTTCCCAAACTACCGCGAAGTCACCATTGAGGCTTGAGATTACGTCGGGAGAGATTCGGTACGCTGCCGCTCCGCCGCCGTTGATCTTAAAATTGCTGCCGTGCAATGAGCCATCCCCACCTAGTATCTGCGCGAAGATGCTGGCTCCGGCCCGGCTATCCTCCCAGACCACCACGAAGCGATTGCCGCTCAGAGGTGCGACAGCGGGCATATTCACGACTATTTCTGACGCCGGTTCATTGATGAGAATCGGTCCGGCGACCGGCGCAAGCGTGTTGTCGAGCACAATGCCATAGATCTCTGCCGTTGTGGCGTCATTATAGATGACAAGGGCCAGGTTGCTTGAGTTGACCGTAACTTGTGGCTGGATCTGGTCATGGAAATCGGGATCGGAAACGAGGTCGATATTGGCATCCGTGACGGAGCCGTCAGCGGCGATTTTGCGGATGAAGATATCCTGGTCGCCATTACGGTTATCCTGCCATACGACGATGGAGGAACCGTCGGCGAATGATGCTATGTCGCTGTAGTCCTGTGCGAAGGTGGCGGGTGCGGTGGATTCACTTACAAGTACCCCCTGCGAGGCGGCACCAATCATTGAGATTGAACGCACTGAGGTCGCGGCTTTTGGTGTTCCATTCAGCCTGGTAAACTGACTTGCCGATGCCGCCTCATGGCGCTGAATTCGTTGCTGCAGGAAGTCGCTCGTTCCGGGGTGGTTGGCCGCAAACAGGGTCGACCAGGAAATCAGGACCACCGCCAGGAGCACGAGGATAAGAGCAGCAACCCAAAATGAGCGCTTGCCGAGATTTCGCTTCGGCGCGAATTCAGGCGTATACTTATAAGATATGTGCTTAGCCACACGTCCTCCTTCTTCTCCACCCTGGATTTGCAAAGCTCATGCCGGAAGCGTGAACTTCTCTACCAGTCGTGAAGGCAGAATCAGGTCGATCCCCAGGTTAGAGTTTACTTTAGGTACACTACCTAACTAACATACAGATAGCGCCTTAGATATCTCTTAGAGAAGAATCTCTGGATGGCCTTTCAGTTGATCGGTTCACAATCGCGCGGCACTTCCCGGCCGTGAGGTCGGCGAGGCGAGCGACGCTACATATCCTGCGCAAGGGTCTGCACACTCCGGGAGATTCGCGGAATGGAGAATGGCGCATCGTCATGTTCAGGAGAACATTCAAGGTTCACTTCACTTGCTAAAATGGCATCCTGCCCCGATTCTGTCAATAGCTTAATTGGCTGCTGTCGGGCAGAGCGATTGTGGGCCGTCGAGAAGGGTTGGTTGAGATCGGTTGGTTGAAACAACCTGGTTGAAATCGCTTGTACTCTGCAATCAAGCCCACCAATATGAACCGGGCCCAGATCGGGGTGAACGCAGGCAAAACCTTAAGTGTAGAAAGATTGATGGAAAGAGACGAAGAGCGCGACGATCAGGAACCGCTTGACGACGAAAGTCGTGACGATGCGGATGATCAGGAAGATCGGAAGAATCGGAAAGAGGAATCGAAAGGCGGGAGTGCTGCAGCCGGTGAGGATGACAGGGAGAGCGGGGTCGAGCCGGATGCGGAGGATGAGGCTGAGCCGAAGTCTGCTTTGAAGAATGTCAGTTTCCTCGCCAAGTTCTATATAGTCTTTGCAGCATTGGTGATTGTAGGTGGATTGGTGGGGGTAGCGGTCGCCTTTTCGCTGAGCGGCGACCTGCCTTCGATCGAAGAGATCTACAATGTTGAACCGGCGGTGATCACCAAGATTACCGACACGCATGGTGTGCTGCTGCAGAAGTATGCCTATGAGAACCGCAGCTTGGTTCCTTATGAAAAGATACCGCCGCATCTGGTTCAGGCGTTGATAGCCACCGAGGATGCGGGATTTTATGATCACTGGGGAGTGGACACCAAGGGTGTTGCGCGGGCGGTGGTGCGCAACCTGGCGCATGGGTTCGGCGCGCAGGGTGGTTCGACAATCACGCAGCAATTGTCGCGCATGCTGTTTCTCAACCGTGACACCACGCTCAAACGGAAAATCAAGGAAGCGCTGACGGCGCTGAAGATAGAGCGCACCTACTCGAAGGATGAGATACTCGAGATGTATCTCAACACCTACTATTTCGGGCATGGCGCGTATGGAATCGAGACTGCGGCGCGAACCTACTTCAACAAGAACGCGGAGAATTTGAGCATCGAGGAGGCGGCATTGATGGTCGCGATCCTGAATGCGCCGGCACGTTTCTCTCCGATCAATCATCCGGAGCGTGCGCTCAATCGTCGCAACTACGTACTGAACCGCATGAGCGAGGAAGGTTACATCTCCGAGGGAATGCGCGACAGCCTGAAAGCGATCCCGGTGAAACTTGACCTGTCGCAGGATCTGCCGGGTGAGGCGCCCTACTTTACCGAGATGGTGCGCCAGTACCTGGTTGACAAGTATGGTGAAGAGTTGTTCTACACCGGAGGGCTGGTGGTTGAGACGACGCTCGATCTCGATTTGCAGAAGGTGGCCGAAGCATCGATGGAAAGTCAGCTCGACTCGATCCAGGCACGCATCGAGCGTAACTACAGTTCCACCGACGAGAACTACACGGTGGCAGTCACGGATTCGACGGGAAAACAGATTGGCCGCAGATACAGGCAGATTCAGGGGGCATTCGTCGGACTCGACAATCATACGGGTGATATCATCACATTGATCGGCGGTAAAGACTTCTCGACCTGGAAATTCAACCGGGCCGTGCAGGCGAAACGTCAGCCCGGATCGTCGTTCAAGCCGTTCGTGTATGCGACGGCGATCGCTGAGGGATATCACACGTGCGACATCATTTTCGATACGCCGATTGTGCTGACGATACCGGGTTCGGATGAGTGGAGCCCCAACAACTTCGATGATAAATTCATGGGACCGATGTCGATTCGTACCGGACTGGCACGCTCGCGCAACCTGATCGCCATCAAGCTGCTGCAAAAGGTGGGGGTGCGTGATGTGATCAATACGGCCAAGAAGATGGGGATCACGAGTCCGCTGACACCGAACGCGGCCCTGGCGATCGGCACATCCGAAGTATCACCGCTTGAGATCACCAGCGCCTATACGGTGTTCGCGAATGGTGGTGTGCGGGTTGAGCCGCGCTTCATCAAGACGGTAACGGACCGCTACGGCAACGTGATCGAGCACAACCGGGTTTCGCCGCGGCGGAGTGTTATCGACCCCGCTGTGGTGTATATCACCGTCAACATGATCCAGTCGGTCATGGACGAGTGGTATGGTACGGGACACAAGGCGCGCGTGCTGGGATTCCAGCGGCCTGCTGCGGGGAAAACCGGCACCTCGGACAATTTCGCCGACAACTGGTATGTTGGCTACACCCCGCAGATTACCGCCGGGTGCTGGGTTGGATTTGATGACAAGACTTCGATCGGAAAAAATCAGACCGGTGCGACAAATGCGTTACCGATCTGGACTGATTTCATGATTGCGGCGCATGAGAACCTGCCGGTGGAGAACTTCACCGAGCCGGCGGGAATCCTTCATATTCGCATCTGTACCGAAACGGGTGAGAAAGCTACGCCCTACTGCACCAATACTCGCGATGAACTCTTTCTAAGCGAATTCCCTGTTGAGGAGACCTGCCACGTCCACACCGGTGGGTATGGGTTGTAAGAGCGAGTGGTGCTCGCCCTTTTGGAGGGGGTGGTGGTCGGCGGGCGAATGCCATTCGCCCCTGCCTGACGCATTGCAGCAACTATAGCTGCTGAACTGCGCGAAGCCACCAAGCTTTAGGTAGACGCCGGTTACTTCGTCGTGCGCTCGACCTTTGACCTGGTCCATAACTCCCCTAACATAGCTTCACCAACCTCATTGGCCTCTGTAACCCGATTGGCCGGCACGAGGACAAGTATGCCTGCTCCGGCGGGGTTGAAGATCGAGAGTCCCATCTGACCGGTCTCACCGAAGTGTCCGGTTTTGGAGTAGAGCATTGCCGGGATTCCCTCCTGCTTAAGGCCTTCTTCCACCATCTGGGCGTACTGCGAGGAGGTCAGGATCACGACCGCTACCCAATCCGCCTCGGTTGACCAGCCCTCCATGTTGGTAACATCCTCCGGTGGCAACAGATCCACGAGTGGTTCATCACAGTCGGGACAGGTGGTGATATTGGGATTGTATTCGTAACGGCATTTTGGACAGAACGGCACCTCCACCTCCTTGGTTGGGGGTAATCTCGCGGCTATAATAATATACGGAAAAGTGGAGTGTTTTGGCGAAGAAAATGGGGGATTCGGGGGAGGCGCAGCGTCCGGGTGCCCCACCGCTTGCGGTGGGTTAGCTTCGGGAAGAACACACTCCGGCTTTCATCCTCCGCCAAGGCGGAGCATGAAATCCACACGTCTTGTTAGAGGGGGATTGGGTACGTATTCTGCGGGCGGTACGTTGTGGGATGCTGTCGGGAGGGTTATTCGAGGCAAATGCCCACCATGAAAGGTGGGCTGCAGGTCATAGATTGTGGCCATAAACCTTTTGAGCAAAAGTGATTGACTCGCAGCACGAAGTTTTGCTTTACTACAAAGTTGGCGCGGGCAAAAGCCCGTCCAAATTGAAAGGGCTCATCTGCTCCGCTTCTCAGTTCATAGCCAAGGTGGATGAAGTGTATCGAATCGTTCTCTACGAGCTAACCGTTGTTGCGTCTCTCCTGTGCCTCTTGATCACGGATAGAGTCCTGACAATGCCTGCGTGGTATTTGGGCATAGTTGAGGCATTAAGAGCATCCGTGGTTGGAGGGATCGGTGGATGCCTCTATTGTCTTAGAGGAGTGTACTTAAACAAGTGTGTGCTAAAGAAGTGGGATACTGATTGGCATGTCTGGTATTACCTCAGGCCCATAGCCAGTACGATCTCAGGATTCGCCAGTTACCTGTTCTTGAAGGCTGGTCTACTGATGCTGGACGCAGAAGTCGTGGACAATAGTTCGGTGTATGGCTACCTAGCGGTCGCCTTTGTTTCGGGGTACAATGTTGACAATTTCTTAAGGAAACTCGAGGCGGTAGCCCAGTCTGTTTGGGGAGTTTCAAAGTCAAAAGCTTCTGATGTCCAACGAAGGGAGGGAAGCAGAACACCCAATGAGTGAAGTGCATATCCTAAACGTAGGGCAGGGTGACTGCAGTATTATTCGCTCAGATAGCGGTCGTATAACAATGGTAGACATTTGTATGGGAAACCGTGAACCAACTCTGGAGGAGATAGTGGCCGATGCGTTTTTTCAGAGGCCAAAGGGGAGAGGCAATTTCAGAATGTGCAAACATCCTACCAATCCTCTCAAATATTTGCGAGACAAGCTGAGGACATCTTCGGTATTTAGATTTATCCTCACACACCCAGATATGGATCACATGGACGGACTCGCAAGACTGCTGTCGGAGTTTGAAGTTGTCAATTTCTGGGATTCAGGAGTTCGGAAATCAAAACCTGACTTCGCTGGCTCTCCGTACTTGGAAGAGGATTGGAATGCGTATGAATCCCTCATCTCAGGTGCTCGCACAGACATAACTGTGATACAGCCGGAGGCCGGCTCGACCGGCAAGTACTGGAATTCGGATGATGAAGGGGGAAAGGGTGACAATATCGAAATCTGCGGCCCAAACTCTCAACTTGTACAGGAGGCGAATCTCTCAGAGACAGCGACGAAAATCAACGATGCCTCCTACATGATAGCTTTTCAGACTCCGGCAGGGAACATAATCTTTCCTGGTGATGCCCGCGATCGTGCTTGGGAGTCTGCAGTCGCAACCTTCCAGGGCATTCTTGAAAACTGCAGGTTCCTGCTCGCACCTCATCACGGCAGACAATCCGAGGCTGACTTCAGTTTCCTGTCGCATCTGAATCCAAGCATGAGCGTTCTCGGTTGTGCCCCTTCAGAGAATCTTGCCTACGCCGCCTGGAACAGTCGAAAGCTGCCTTTTGTGACAAAAAATCAGACTGGAAACATCTGTTTGTATGCTTCACCAGACGGGCTGGCGGTCTATGTTGAAAATGATTCATTTGCTGAGAAGATAACTGGAAGCATCGGGAACACTGACGAGTATGGTTATTTCTTCTTAGGCACGCTGGTGACTTAGCCGCCCCCCCTTTCCCCCTTGACTTTGTCCTCCATTATCGATAAAATTAGCGCTTCGCTCCTCTTTTGCGTAGAAATGGCGTAATCGGGGCGCGATTACGGCTGAATCGGTGCTGTGCACGAGGACGTACACAGCGCACAGGATTCCGATTGGGCATGCACAGCATGCCCCTGCAAAGCAGAGACTGCTCGCGGTGCACGGCGACGTACCCCGCGCACGAGTTCGGATTATCAGGGCAGAAATACAGCATGACTTTAAACTTCTACTTTAACGATACAGCGAGGTAACTCATGTCGAAAAAAGTTGGCATCGTCGGTTACGGCGCGCATATCCCACGCTACCGGGTGAAGGTCGAAGAGATCGCCGATACCTGGGGCGCCGATGCACCGTCGTACAAGAAAGGTCTTGAGTTGTGGGAGAAATCAGTCCCGCCGCCGGATCAGGACACGATCACCCTGTCGGTCGAAGCCGCCAAACGCGCCCTGAAACGCGCGGGTGTGCCCGGCACCAAGATCGGCTGCATGTATATCGGTTCGGAATCGCACCCGTATGCCGTAAAGCCATCGGGAACGGTAGTAGCCGAAGCGATCGGCGCAACCCCCTTCTGCCGCGTGGCAGATTTCGAGTTCGCCTGTAAAGCCGGGACCGAGGGCATGTTCGTGGCCCAGTCGCTGGTCAAAGCGGGTGAGATCGAATGGGGTATGGGAATCGCCGCCGATACGTCGCAGGGCGCACCCGGTGATGCGCTCGAGTACTCCGCCGGTGCCGGCGCGGCTGCGTTCGTGTTCGGCTCGGAGAACCTGATCGCCGAATGTCTCTATACGACCAGTTACATGACCGACACGCCCGATTTCTGGCGTCGCGAGCATGAGTTTTACCCGCAGCATGGCGGCCGCTTTACGGGTGAGCCGGCCTACTTCAAGCATACCCTCGGCGCTGCCAATGATCTGCTGAAGAAGTGCGGTATGAAGCCGTCCGATTTCGAATGGGCGGTCTTCCATCAGCCGAACGGCAAGTTCCCGCACCGCGCGGGCAAGATGCTCGGTTTCACGGAAGCGCAGATGGATCGTGGTCGCCTGACGCCGCGTCTCGGTAATACCTATTCGGGTGCTTCCCCGCTGGGTCTGACGGCGATTCTCGATGCCGCCAAGCCGGGAGACAAGATTTTCATGGTCTCCTACGGTTCCGGCGCCGGGTCGGATGGTTTTGTCTGGCAGGTTACGGACCGGATCAAAGAAGTTCAGAAGCTCACGGTTGATACCTTCACGCTGCTCGATGAGCGGAAGTACTATATCAACTATGGCACCTACGCCAAGTTCCGTCGCAAAATCTTGAAGAATGTCTGATTGGAGATAGATAGATGAGAGATGTAGCAATCATTGGCGTCGGCTTGCAGCCGTGGGGTGAGCTTTGGGAGAAGTCATTCCGCGATCTGTTTGTCGAGGCGGCGCTCAACGCCCTCGACGAGACGAAAGTCGACAAACTGGATAATATGTATATCGGCTGCATGTCGGGCGGTTTGTTCGTCGGACAGGAGCATATCGGTTCGATCATGGCTGACTACCTCGGTCAGCGTTACCTGAGCGCGATGCGCGTTGAGTCGGCGTGCGCTTCGGGTGGCTGCGCGTTGCGCGCCGGGTTCATCGAGGTTGCCTCCGGCATAAGTGACATCGTGCTGGTGGGAGGTGTCGAGAAGATGACCGATGTGTCGGGTGATGGTGCGACCTACGCGCTGGCCACCGCCGCCGACCAGGAATATGAAGTTTATCATGGTGCGACCTTCCCGGGCCTTTACGCCCTGATGGCGCGCAACTATATGGACCGTTTCGGCATGACGCGCGATCAGCTTTCGGCGATCCCGGTCAAGGCGCATGACAACGGCAACAAGAATCCGAACGCCCAGTACCGGATGAAGCTGAGCATCGAGCAGGTCAACAACTCGGTGATGATCGCCGAGCCGTTGCGAATCCTCGACTGTTCTCCGATCACCGACGGCGCGGCGGCGATGATCCTGTGCCCGCTCGATCGGGCGAAGGAACTGAGCGACAAGGCTCCGGTCAAGATTATCGGTTCGGCGATGGCGACTGATTCGATCGCGCTGCATGATCGCCGCGACCTGACGACGCTGGATGCGGTTAAGATGGCCACGCAGAAGGCCCTCCAGATGGCGGGCAAGGATGTGCACGACATCGACGTGACCGAGGTGCATGATTGTTTCTCGATAGCGGAGATTATCGTCAGCGAGTCGATGGGCTTCTTCGCCTGCGGCAAGGGCGCTGAGGCAGCGGCCAACGGCGAGACGCGCGTGGATGGCAAGCATCCGATCAATCCGTCGGGCGGTCTGAAATCGAAGGGGCACCCGGTCGGCGCAACCGGAATCGCGCAGGGAATCGAGATCGTGCAGCAGTTGCGCGGTGAGGCCCACAACCAGGTCAAGGATGCCAAAGTTGGTGTCACCCAGAATATGGGCGGCTCCGGCGGCAGTTCAGTCGTGCATGTGATGGAGGTTGCATAAATGAATCCGGCAAGATATCATCGTGAGATACCGCACCGCTACCGCCTCGAGGCGTGCAAGTGCAAGAAGTGCGGCGTGGTATATTTCCCGCACCGTCTTGTTTGTCGCGAGTGCAAGAGCCGCGAGTTCGAGACGATCAAGCTGTCCGACAAGGGCAAGTTGATCAGCCATACCGTAATCCATACCCCGGCCAGCCAGTTCAAGGATCAGGCGCCTTATGCGCTCGGTATCTGCGAGATGCCTGAGGGGGTGAATGTGACGGCGCAGATCGTCGACATTCCAACCGATGAGATCAAGACCGGCATGGAACTGCAGATTGAGTTCCGCCGCGTGCAGACCGATGCTCATCATGGCGTGCTGGCGTACGGCTACAAATTCGTTCCGGTTTACAATTAGTCGGTTGGAGATTCAAGAATACCTAGATGTATCGCATAGAATCGAAGATCGACACTAAGTCGGACGACTACAAACGCAATTTCGAAGAGAACCGGAAGCTGGTCGATGAACTGCGCGAGCGCCTGGAGAAGGTACGTCCCGGCGGCCCGCAGCGTGCCATCGACCGCCACAAAGAGCGTGGCAAGCTGACGGTACGAGAACGCCTTAACAAGCTGTTCGACGACAATACTCCGTTCATAGAATTGTCCCCTTTAGCTGCGTGGGATATGTATGACAACGATGCCCCGGCGGCCGGGATGGTCACGGGCATCGGGGTCGTGCATGGCCGGGAGGTGCTGGTGGTCGCCAATGACGCAACGGTCAAGGGCGGCACCTACTACCCGATGACGATCAAGAAGCATGTCCGCGCGCAGGAGGTGGCACTCAAGAACAAGCTCCCCTGCATCTACCTGGTTGACTCGGGTGGGATTTTCCTGCCGGAACAGTCAGGCACATTTCCGGACAAGGATCACTTCGGCAAGATTTTCTACAACCAGGCGACGATGTCCGCGGAGGGAATTCCGCAGATTGCCTGCGTCATGGGAAGTTGCACGGCGGGTGGGGCGTATGTGCCCGCGATGTCGGATGAGGCGATTATCGTCAAGGAGCAAGGAACGATTTTCATCGGTGGCCCGCCGCTGGTGAAGGCAGCTACCGGGGAGTCGGTGACGGATGAAGAGCTTGGTGGAGCGGATGTTCACTGTCGCATCTCGGGAACGGCCGACCATTATGCCCTTGATGATGCGCACGCGATCGCGATCACGCGCAACATTGTCGAGGCACTTGACCGGAATCAGAAGTTTCCGATAGATCGGCATGAGGTTGAGGAACCTCACTATGATCCGACGGAGTTGTATGGCGTCGTGCCTGCTGACCTGCGACAACCGTATGATATCCGCGAAGTGATTGCCCGCATCGTCGACGGCAGCCGCTTCCAGGAGTTTAAGGCGCTGTATGGTATTACGCTGGTGTGCGGATTTGCGCGGATTCATGGCTACCCGGTAGGAATCCTGGCAAACAACGGCGTGTTGTTCAGTGAGAGTTCGCTGAAGGGTGCGCATTTTATCGAGATGTGCGCGATCCGCAAGATCCCCCTGCTCTTCCTGCAGAACATCACCGGATTCATCGTTGGTAAGAAGTATGAGCATGGCGGCATTGCCCGTGACGGCGCCAAGCTGGTGCACGCTGTAGCGAATGCACAGGTGCCGAAGTTCACGGTGATCGTCGGAGGGTCTTATGGCGCGGGCAACTACGCCATGTGTGGACGCGGCTATGACCCGAATTTCCTCTGGATGTGGCCCAATGGCAAAATCTGCGTGATGGGTGGTGAACAGGCGGCGGATGTCCTGACAACGGTGAAGAAACGTGCGATCGAGAAGAGGGGCGGCAAGATGACGCCGGAAGAAGAGGCGGAATTCAAGCGCCCGGTGCTGGAAAAGTATTTGATGGAGTCGAGCGCCTACTATTCGACTGCGCGTATCTGGGATGATGGGATCATCGACCCGAAGAAGACGCGAGATTTGCTGGGTCTTTCGATCGCGGTGGCGTTGAATCGCCCGATACCGGACGCCAAGTTTGGTGTGTTCAGGATGTAGCTCGGGTCCCGGCCAACACACCCCCGCCCCTTGATTCCGCGTAGCGGAATTGACGGGACGACCCCTCTCGAGAGGGGTTGGGCTACCGAATGCCGGATTGTGGATGAATGATCGTAGGGGCGCAGCATGCTGCGCCAGCGAAAGAAAGTAGGTCAAGCCCTCTTGGGGCTTGACAACGGATGATGAAAGCAATTGCAGTGGTGCTCCGTGCCCCCCTCACCCCCAGCCCCTCTCCCTTGCAAGGGAGAGGTGAGCCGGAGCTTAGGCGATCAGCCGATTTCCAGTTCCCCTCTCCCATGAGTGGGAGATGGGTCAGGGGTGAGGCCATTGAAGAGACACATAGATGCATGCCTTGTAGGTCAAGTTCACCTGGAACTTGACTCTTGGGTGTCCTGGAAATCCGACTTACTGGATGATCGCCTGGGGCGCAGGGACTTTCTGCGAGTGTTTTCCGGAACACACCCCCGCCCCTTGATTCCGCGTAGCGGAATAGACGGGACGACCCCTCTCGAGAGGGGTTGGGCTACCGGCTGCCGGATTGTGGATGAATGATCGTAGGGGCGCAGCATGCTGCGCCAGTGAAAGCAAGTAGGTCAAGCCCTCTTGGGGCTTGACAACGGATGATGAAAGCAATTGCAGTGGTGCTCCGTGCACCCTCACCCCCAGCCCCTTTCCCTTGCAAGGGAGAGGTGAGCCGGAGCTTAGGCGATCAGCCGATTTCCAGTTCCCCTCTCCCATGAGTGGGAGATGGGTCAGGGTTGAGGCCATTGAAGAGACACATTGATGCAGGCATTGTAGGTCAAGTTCACCTGGAACTTGACTCTCGGCATCCAAGGGAACCCGACCTGCCGGATTCCCGCCTGCACGGGAATGACGCCTGCGGAGTAGAGCATGCTGCGCATGCCGCTGGGGAACGCCACTCAGTCTTGAAGTTAGATCAATGCAACCGAATCGGATGGAGATAGATGAACGGTTCCAAGACTATCAGAGTGATCAACAAAGGCGCGGTCGCGGAAGTACACTTCTGTCGGCCTGAAGTACACAACGCCTTTAATGATCAGGTCATAGACGAAATGACCTTCGCGTTCAAGAAGTTGAAGCTGGATGAGGATGTGCGCGTGGTGGTGATTACCGGTGAAGGGAAATCATTCTGCGCCGGTGCAGATCTCAACTGGATGCGGAGCGTCAAGGATGCCGCCTATGAGGATAATCTCGATGAAGCCCGCCGCCTGGCTGACTTGTTTTACGATATCTACTCTTTCCCCAAACCGGTCATCGGCAAGATTAACGGCGCCGCGATCGGTGGTGGGACTGGTTTTGTGGCGGTGACTGATATCGCTATCGCTGCGCAAAACGCGATTTTCTCATTCAGTGAGGTGAAGATCGGTGTAGTGCCGGCGTGCATCTCGCCATACGTCATCAAGCGTGTTGGCGAGGGTCGGGCACGCGAGTTGTTTCTGACCGGTGAACGCATCGATGGCAACGCAGCCGAACGGGTTGGATTGGTGAATCGTTCGGTGCCTGATGAGATGCTGGATGCAACGGTGAACGGACTTGTGCAGAAGCTGCTTTCGTCGGGGCCTGAGGCGATCAAGGTTTGCAAGGAGTTGCTTCAGAATGTGCCGGGGCAAACCGTAGAGCAGTTTAAGGAATATACGGCGCGGATGATCGCGGACCTGCGGCAGTCGCCGGAAGGACAGGAGGGGATGGATGCCTTCCTTAATAAGCGCACGCCGAAGTGGGTGCCGGAGGAGGAGTAGGGCTCAGGCTGTGTGCGCCTTGAGAACACACCCCCGCCCTTTGATTCCGCGTTGCGGAATCGACGGGACGACCCCTCTCAAGAGGGGTTGGGCTACAGGCTGCCGGATTGTGGATGAATGATCGTAGGGGCGCAGCATGCTGCGCCAGCGATAGCAAGTAGGTCAAGCCCTCTTGGGGCTTGACAACGGATGATGAAAGCAATTGCAGTGGTGCTGCTTGCACCCTCATCCCCAGCTCCTCTCCCTTGCAAGGGAGCGGGGAGCCAGAGTCAAGCGACACGTGAGCTTCCGGTTCGGGTGCGGGAGGCTGCTGTAACGAACGTAGAAGTTCAATCACGGAAAATGCTGAACAGGAACCATGCTTAAGAAAATCCTAGTTGCAAACAGAGGTGAAATCGCGCTCCGCATCATGCGGGCAGCGCGGGAACTCGGTATCCCCACAGTTGCAGTTTATTCGGAGGCTGACACGCAGGCCTTGCATGTGCGCTCTGCCGCAGAGTCAGTTCTGCTTGGGCCCGCACCGGCGAATGAAAGCTACCTCGTGGTTGAGAAGATCATAGAGGCTGCCAGGAAGACGGGGTGTGACTCGGTCCATCCCGGTTACGGCTTCCTCGCTGAAAATGCCGAGTTCGCAAAGGCGGTCGGTGATGCCGGTCTTAAGTTCGTAGGCCCGATACCTGCAGCAATCCGTTCGCTCGGCAACAAGCTGGAAGCCCGCGCCATGATGATGAAGGCTAAGGTGCCGACCGTGCCGGGTGGTGAAGTCAAGTCGGGTGATCATGCCGAGTTCAGGAAGCTGGCGGGTCAGATCGGTTATCCCGTGCTCGTCAAGGCCGCCGCGGGTGGTGGCGGCAAGGGCATGCGTGTGGTGGAGAATGAAGGCGATCTGATCGATGCCGTCGAAGCCGCGCAGCGCGAGGCCAAATCCGCGTTCGGTGATGCGACGGTTTACCTTGAGAAGTATCTCGGTCGCCCGCGTCATATCGAAGTGCAGGTGATGGCAGACGAACATGGCAACACCGTGCACCTCTTCGAGCGCGAATGTTCGATCCAACGGCGACATCAGAAAATTATCGAGGAAACGCCCTCCCCTGCCCTGACGCCTGAGTTGCGCAAGCAGATGGGAGAGGCGGCTGTGGCGGCGGCAAAGACAGCAGACTACACCTCTGCCGGCACGGTGGAGTTTCTGTTCCAGGATGGCAAGTTCTATTTCCTGGAGGTGAATACGCGCATCCAGGTGGAGCACCCGATCACGGAGCTTGTGACGGGAATTGACCTGGTAAAGGAACAAATCAAAGTTGCTTCCGGTGAGAAGTTGTCGTTCAAACAAGATGAGATTCAGCAACGCGGTCATGCTACCGAATGCCGTGTTTATGCCGAGGACCCGGCGAGCGGGTTTCTTCCCTCTGCGGGTAAGCTGGTCTACCTGCGTGAGCCGGCGGGCGCCAATCTGCGCATCGACACCGGCGTTTATTCCGGCGTGGAGGTACCGATTTTCTATGATCCGATCATGTCGAAGGTGATTACCTACGGCAAGGATCGCGAGGAGTCGACCGAACGGATGATTCTTGCGCTGAAGGATTATCGGATACTCGGTATCAAGAACAAC
>JBECKX010000195.1:0-79257 GCA_040235515.1 Candidatus Zixiibacteriota bacterium | reverse complement strand
CGCCAACGATACTTCACTCTTCGTGTGCAACCTGGCAGATATAACTCTCGGCGGATTCACTGCAAGTGATGCCGACGGCAATCTCACTTCGACCACCGTTAACGGTGGCACGCTGAGCGGGTCGGATGTGACCTTCTCGCCGTCTGAGGGCATCAATGTCATCCAGTTGATCGCTACGGATGCATGCGGCGCCGCGGATACCTGCGAGACGGTTGTCACGGTGACGCTCAACAGCGCGCCGACGGTATCCTGTCCGAACGACACATCGCTCTTCGTCTGCGACCTGAGCGATATCACTCTCGATGGATTTACGGCCACGGATGTCGACGGTAACCTGACATCCACCGTCGCTGTCGGCGGTTCGATATCGGGTACCGAAGTTACGTTTACTCCTACGGTTGGTGTGAACGTGATCCAGTTGATCGCGACTGATGCCTGCGGTGAAGCGGATACTTGTGAGACAATGATCTCGGTCTCCCTCAATAATGCGCCGGTCGCTTCGTGTGCCAACGACACAACGATCTTTGTCTGCGGCCTGAGCGACATCACGATTGGTGGCTTCTCAGGATCAGACACGGATGGCAATCTCGCCGGCGTCGTCGTGAACGGTGGTTCGCTCAGCGGATCCGACGTGACCTTTACACCGGTGATGGGCGCCAACGTGCTGCAGCTGATCGCCACGGATGCCTGTGGTGAGGCCGACACCTGCGAGACCGTCGTGACGATCGAGACCAACAGCGCACCGACTGCGATGTGCGCCAATGATACTTCGCTCTTTGTCTGTGACCTGAGCGACATCACTCTCGGTGGCTTTACTGCCAGTGATCCGGACGGCAACCTCAGCACGGTCGTTGCCAATGGTGGAAGCCTGAGCGGCTCGGATGTCACGTTTACGCCGGTAGTCGGCGCGAATGTGATTCAACTGATCGCCACGGATGCCTGCGGCGAAGCGGACACTTGCGCAACGACTGTGACCGTGACATTGAACGCCGCTCCGGTGGCGACCTGCCCCGGTGACGACTCTCAATTTGTCTGCGATCTGAGCGATATCACAATCTCAGGATTCTCGGCCTCCGACCCGGACGGCAACCTGGTCTCCACTGTGGTTAACGGTGGTACACTCAGCGGTTCGGATGTCACGTTCACGCCGGTTGTCGGCGCGAACGTCCTGCAACTTATCGCTACCGACGCCTGCGGTGCAGCCGATACCTGCGAAACTACAATCACGGTCACACTCAACAGCGCCCCTGTGGCGACCTGCCCCGGCGACGACAATCTGTTTGTCTGTGACCTGAGTGATATTACGATACCTGGATTCTCGGCCTCGGATGCCGACGGCAACCTGACCTCAACCGTAGTCAACGGCGGTTCCCTGAGTGGCTCCGATGTGACCTTCACGCCGGTCGTGGGCGCCAATGTCATCCAGTTGATTGCTACCGACGCCTGCGGTGAAGCCGACACTTGCGAAACAACTATTACCGTTGCGCTCAACAGCGCGCCGGTTGCTTCCTGCGCGAACGATACGACGATCTTCGTCTGTGACCTCAGTGACATCACGCTTGGCGGATTCACCGGCTCCGACGTCGACGGCAACATCACTTCGACCGTAGTTAACGGCGGCTCTCTCAGCGGTTCAGATGTGACCTTCACGCCGGTAATGGGCGCCAATGTGCTGCAGTTGATCGTGACCGACGCCTGCGGCGCTGCCGACACCTGCGAAACCGTCGTAACCATAGAGACCAACAGCCCGCCGGTAGCGACCTGCCCCGGCGATGACAATCTGTTTGTTTGCGACTTGAGCGACATCACCATCAGCGGTTTTTCGGCGAGTGATCCTGACGGCAATCTCGTCTCGACCACCGCGCTGGGTGGCACACTCAGTGGCTCCGATGTGACCTTCACACCGGTCGTTGGTGCCAATGTGATTCAGCTTGTCACCGTGGATGCCTGCGGTGAGGCCGATACCTGTGAGACAACGATCAACGTTACGCTCAATAGCGCACCTGTAACATCGTGCCCCGGTGATACGACAATCTTCGTCTGTGATCTAAGCCAGATTTGCCTTGATGGCTTCGTGGCTTCCGACGCCGACGGCAACCTCGGTTCGGTCACCGTTAGCAACGGGACGCTGGGCGGAACTGAAGTCTGCTTTACACCGGTCGCCGGAGCGAATCTGATCGAGCTTACCGCCACCGACGCTTGCGGTGAAGTTTCGAGCTGTCAGACGACTGTGACTGTGGTCGTCAATCAGGCTCCGGTTGCGAGTTGTCCGGGTGACGACAACCTGTTCGTCTGCGACCTGAGCGACATCACGATCCCGGGATTCTCGGCAAGCGATCCGGATGGCAACCTGGTTTCGACCGTTGTCAACGGTGGATCGCTGAGCGGCTCCGATGTGACTTTCACACCGGTGATTGGCGCTAACGTGATACAGCTGATCGCGACCGACGCCTGCGGCGAAGCGGACACCTGCGAGACGACAATCAACGTGGCCCTCAACAGTGCGCCGGTTGCAAGCTGCCCCGGCGATCAGACCATCTTCGCGTGTGACATGAGCGAGATCTGTATCGACGGCTTCTCTGCTAGTGACGTCGATGGCAACATCGCTTCGATCACGGCAGTAGGTGGTACACTCAATGGCACAGAGATCTGCTTCACACCGACTGTCGGAGCAAATGTGCTTCAGCTTATTGTGGTTGATGTCTGCGGTGCTGCGGACACCTGCCAGACTACAATCAATGTCAATCTCAACTCAGCACCTACTGTCTCGTGCCCGGGTGACCAGAGCATGTTCGTCTGCGACCTGAGCGAGATCTGCATCGATGGTTTCGTGGCCAACGACGCAGATGGAAACCTCCAGAGCGTCAGCGTTCTCGGTGGCACGCTGAACGGAACGGAAGTCTGCTTCACTCCGTCGCCCGGCACAAACGTGTTGACACTTATTGCGGTCGACGAGTGCGGCGAGGCTGACACCTGTAAGACTACAATCGATATTTCACTTAACGTTGCGCCGATAGCGTCATGTCCGGGTGATCAAAACCTCTTTGTCTGCGACAATTCCGAGATCTGTATCGATGGATTCGGTGCGACAGACGCGGATGGGAACCTTGACAACGTACAGGCCCTCGGCGGAACGCTCAACGGCAGCGAGATCTGCTTCATACCGGTCGACGGTGTTAATGTACTGACGCTGATTGCGACCGATGCCTGTGGTGCTGCTGACACCTGTGAGACAATCATCAATGTAACGATCAACGCTGATCCGGTTGTCAGCTGTCCGGGTGATACGACGATGTTCGTTTGCGATCTCTCGGAGATCTGCCTGGCCGGCTTCAGCTACAGTGACACCAATCTGGAATCGGTGACTGTTACCGGCGGAGTGCTGAATGGCGGTGGTGAGGTTTGCTTCACCCCGGTCGCCGGCGCGAATGTCATCACGCTCACTGCGGTCGATTCATGTGGGGCGCAGACGTCGTGTCAGACTACGGTCAACGTGACACTCAATAGCGCACCGGTGGCGACCTGTCCGGGTGATGCCTCGATGTTTGCCTGCTCGGCTGACTCGATCTGCATCGACGGATTCTCGGCGACTGATCCGGACGGCAACATTCAGTCGATCATCGTGGAGGGCGGTACGCTGAACGGCTCGGAAGTTTGCTTCCTGCCGCAAGCCGGCGCCAATGAGATCACGCTGATCGTCGTGGATGAGTGTGGTTTGGTTGACTCCTGCAAGACGACGATAATCATCGACTTCAATGAGTCGCCGGTTGCGAACGCCGGACCCGATCAAACGATCGATTGCTATACCGGCGGTCAGCTCTGCTGGAATGCATCCTGCAGCGATCCGGATGGCAACCTGGCCACCTGCGAGTTGGTTGCGGGTCCCGGATCTTACAACGGCAGCCAGATTTGCTTCACGCCTGCGAGCGACGGCAGCTACCTGTTCGTGCTCGAGGCCGTTGATGAGTGTGGCGCGGCGAGCTACGATTCGGCGACTGTCGTGGTCAACATGAACAGCGCACCGACGGTGAACGTCTCCGCGGCGGATACTACGATCTTCTGCGACGACGGTCCGCCATCGCAGATCTGTGTGCAGTTTACCTACGGAGATCCTGATGGCCTTGCCGATGTTGATCAGATCGTTGTAACGCCTGCACCGCTCTCGCTCAATTATGCCAACGGTTCAGGAAGCTTCTGCTTCCTGCCGGGTGGAGACGGAGTATTCAGCTACGACATCCAGGTCTCAGACCTGTGCGGCATGTCGGCATCCGACACCCATGCTGAAACGGTTGCACTGATTGACTGTGATACAGCCACCTGCTTCGTGATTCGCGCCGAAAAGACCCACAATACGCTTCAGGGCCATTACGAAACTGTGGCCGTGACAATTGAGGGAATCGGCGGTGAGTTCGGCGGCTTTGACTTCCTGATGACTTACGACGCCAGCGCCCTGAACTTTATCAAGGCGATTGAAGGCGAGATCTACGCTGATTGCGGCTGGGAGTACTTCACATACAACTTCGGCGCCTCCGGCAATTGCAGCGGTCCGTGTCCGTCAGGTTTGGTGAGAATAGTTGGAATCGCCGACGTGAACAACGGCGCAAATCACCCGACCTGCTACGGCCCCGCGATTCCGTCGGCGACCGAGCTGTTCAAGTTGCAGTTCCTGGTCACGAACGATCGTACGTATGAGTGCCAGTATGTGCCGGTAGGCTTCTTCTGGTTCGATTGCGGTGATAACGCGATTTCGAGTGTGACCGGTGATACGCTCTGGCTCGAGAAGAGAATCTTCTCGTTCGAAGCCAACGTGATCTGGGATGAGTTCGATGATATCGGTTATCCGAACGGCGATCGCCCATTTGGTGTCGGTGCGCCGGATAACTGTCTGCTTGGCGACAAGTATGAGCCGTTCCGCTGTATCGAGTATTACGAAGGCGGCATCGATATCGTCTGCGCCGACTCGATCGACGATCCGGGTGATATGAACTTGAATGGAATCTCACACGAGATCGCCGACGCCGTGCTCTACACGAACTACTTCCTGTACGGCATGGTCGCGCTCGATCCTGATCCGCAGCGTCGTGAGGCACAGATCGCGGCTTCCGATATCAACCGCGACGGCACCCCGCTTTCGGTCGGCGACCTGGTTTACCTGGTTCGCGTGATCACCGGTGACGCGGTACCGCTCACCAAGCTGGCGCCGTTTGCCAATAGCGCCACACTCGTTCAGGATGGTGAGAGATTGGTGAGCCATTCCACTGTCGATATCGGTGCCATGCACCTGACGTTCGCGGCCGGCTCGAGCTACACGATCGAGAATCTCACCGGAATGAAGGTGGAGAGTGCCGAACGTGATGGCATGCTCCATGTGCTGATTTACGACTTCGGTGCCGGCAGCATTCGCGCCGGTGCTACCGACCTGCTGCATATCGAGGGTGATCTACAGTTGGTGGAGGCTGAGGTCTCTGACTACTTCGGAAATCTGCTGAATTCCGAGTTGAAGAAGTCAGTCCTACCGACCGAGTTCAGCCTGTCACAGAACTACCCGAACCCGTTCAATCCGACGACGATGATCGAGTTCGCGCTGCCTGGGCAGGCGAGTGTAACCATCAAGGTTTACAACGCCGCCGGTCAGACGGTTAGAACGGTGCTGAGTGGCGAACTTGCCGGTGGTCTTCACCAGATCACCTGGGATGGTCGTGATGACTCAGGTCGGGATGTGGCCTCCGGTATCTACTTCTACCGCCTTGAAGCCGACAACTTCATCGCGACTAAGAAGATGATGCTGTTGAAGTAGCAGTCAGTTGCGATAACAAGTGCTGCTCCGAGAGATTAGCTCGATGAGCAGCGCCCCGAATAGAAAAAGTCCCCGCTTCCAGTTGGAACGCGGGGACTTTTGTTTCAAGTCTGTCTGTGTGCCGGTAGTCAGGCCGGTCTTTACTTGACCTCGACGAGCCAGTCTGCGTACTTTGATTCTCTGCCCTGACAGACGCTCGTGAGCACCTCGTCGATCTGGACGGCGAGCCGATTCTTGCCGCTGAGTTTGTACTTCGTGCTCTCCACCTGCTTCACGTAGTTGACCCCGGAACCGGTACCGGTGAAGAACACTTCATCCGCCTCCAGCAACTTCTTCTCACGATACTTGCCTTCTGCAACTCGCACACCCAATACCTCCTGCGCCAGCTGGAGGATAGATCGACGCGTAATTCCGGCGAGCGCGCCGCAGTCGAGCGACGGAGTGAGGAGCTTGCCGCCTGAGACCATGAAGAGGTTCATCACGGAGGCCTCAGAAAGATAGCCCTCACTGGAGTTCAGGATGGCGATATCAAAACCACGCTTCTGAGCGGCTTTGTGGCTGAGATACGACAGCAGGTAGTTCCCGGTCAGCTTGCCGGAGTAGCTGCCGTCGACCGGTCGGCGCTGCGGCACGAAACAACAGCGAAACTGGTTGCCGGAGCTGTGCGGCAGATCCTGTACGAAGATCGACACGCCGCTGCCGGAGGGGCGGGTGAGTCCCACCGCTTTTTCGCAACGATACACCAAAGGTCGAATATACACATCAGTGCGCATATCCTCCTTCTTGATGAGTCGCGAGATGATGTCGACAAAGCGGTCAAGCGACAGCTTGGGGTCGATATCGATCATACTGCAACTCTTCTGCAAGCGCTGGAAATATTGATCAGGGCGATAGATGAACCACTTTTTCTTATCCTTGTGGTAGTACGCTTTCATCCCCTCGAATGCGGCGGTGCCGTAGTTGAATGCCTGCATCATCGATGAGACATTATTCTGGGATGCCGAGTGGAATTTTCCATCCGTGTAAACAGTCTTCATAAGCTTCGTTAGTCTCGCTCTCGCTTAAGGAGGTACTCTAATGCGGCTATGTAGCCATCAATTCCAAGCCCGGAAATCACTCCGACGCAACCACGCGCAGTCAGGGTGGTGTGGCGGAAATCCTCGCGGGCATGAATATTCGAGATATGGACTTCAACGACCGGAACTTTGACCAGAGCAAGCGCATCGAGGATTGCAACGGAGGTATGCGAATAACCCGCGGCATTGAGGATGATCCCCGTTAATCCCGTGCGATTGGCGTGAAGCAGATCGATGATTCCTCCCTCGCTGTTGCTCTGGCGACAAATCACCTCGCAGTCGAGTTCGTCGGCGCGATCCTTGATGCGTCGCTCGATATCGAGCAGGGTGGTCTTTCCGTAGATCTCCGGCTCGCGCTCGCCAAGAAGATTCAGGTTGGGGCCATTGATAACCAGGACCTTGTTCATACCGTCAATACTGCTCCATTACGCACTCAACGATGCTGCAGCCTGTTCAAAGGCTTCGCTGAATAGCTGATAGTCTACTGCTTTCACGATATGCTCGCCACAACTTTTCAGAAGCACGAAGTTGATTTCGCTACCACGCTTCTTCTTGTCTCGCTGGATGCGTGACCAGAGGGGTTCCGGCGTCAGATCGCCCTTCGGTAATTCGGAGTAAATCTGCCTGAAATGTGCCGCCAGGTCCGCTGCCTCGCCTTTGGCCAGCCCAGCCAAGCTGATCGACAATTCCAGCGCGACCAGTATCCCGATCGCTACGGCATGCCCGTGCGAGCAACCGGTTTCCGCTTCGATGGCGTGGCCGGCGGTATGGCCGAAATTGAGCACTTTTCTGATGTTCTGTTCGAACGGATCTTGCGATACCACCGCACATTTCAGCGCGGCGGCTTTCTCGATCAGAGGGGTCAAGCACCGGTCACTGAGATAGCCCGGAAGATGCGGGGCTTCCTCCTGCCATCCAACCCGGTCGTGCGCGGCAAGTATCTTGTACGCTTCGACCAAACCATCCCTGATCTGCTTGGGCTCCAGTGTCTGAAGGAATCGAGTATCACAGATCACCGCACTCGGAAAATGAAACGCCCCCACGATGTTCTTGGTCTGATCCAGGTTCACAGCCGTCTTGCCGCCGATTGCTGCATCGACCTGCCCAACCAGCGTGGTCGGGACAGCAAGGAATGAGACACCCCGCATAAAAGTAGCAGCCACGTAACCGGCTATATCGGTCACCACGCCGCCGCCAATGCCGATGATCAACGAGTTACGATCAGCTCCGGCAGCGAGCAACCACTCCATCAGTTTCAGCGCGTTTTCATAGTGCTTGTGTTCTTCGCCAGGCGGAAAGATATGGATTTCCGCGCGGTTCGAGAGAGATTTGAGCAGCCCTGAGGAGTGATGGTGATAGGCGTTGCGGTCGACGATGGCAAAAACCTGGCTATGACTGCTTTCGGGATGATTCCCCTCAATATGGGGTGTGATGGCTTCCTCAAACACCGAATCGCCGCAGACTACAGCGCACTCGGTCGCTGGATTATCGAAGGTGATCTTAGTTTTCATCAAGAGTCAGCCAGCCATGATAGTAGGTGATTATCTCGTTGACGATTTCTGCGCGCGGTCTGTCCTTGATTTCGATTACCAGGTGCGCCTGTTCGTAGTATGGGGTGCGATCCTCCAGCAGTTGCGAGATGCGGTCATAGGCGTTGTGGCCATGCAGCATCGGCCGGTTCTCCCCCGAGCCAACCCGCGCCGTCAAGGTTGCGGCATCTGCCTTGAGCCAGACGACCAGACCTGAATTCAGGATAACCTCACGATTCTCGTCGTTATCGAGAATTCCACCGCCGGTGGCAAAGACCAGCTTGATGCGATTGGCGGTATCGGCCAGTACTGCTGACTCGAGCCGACGGAATGCTTCCTCACCATGGCGCGCAAACAAGTCACTGATGCTCATCCCTGCGTGTTGCTCGATGATGGCGTCGATATCGACAAGGTCATATTCGAGTTCTCGCGCCAATCGCTTGCCGATCGTCGATTTGCCGGAGCCCATCATGCCGACCAGGAAGATCCTCTGCCGTCTTTCAGCGTTTCTTGACATGCTTGAGATACGATTTGAAATTTGCCACTGCTTCACGCATAGAGTCCCCCCCGAATTTCTCAGACATCAGATCAGCGATCACGAGCGCGGCTGCGGCTTCGCAGACAACCCCACCTGCCGGGACGATACAGATATCGGATCGGACATAGGGTGCGGGGGTCGCCCGCTTGGTCTTGATATCCGCAGAGGCAAGTGGCTCTCCAAGCGTGGAGATGGGTTTGAAGAACGCGCGAATGACCACCTCGGCGCCATTGGTGATACCACCGATGATCCCGCCGGCGTTATTGCTGCTGTTGTAGAAGCCTTTTCCCTTGCTGTACCTGATCGGGTCATGAACTTCGCTGCCGAGCGATGTGGCGGCCTTGATGCCCTCACCCACCTCGACTGCTTTGACCGATTGAATACCCATCATCGCTGCAGCGAGTCTGGTGTCAGCCCGCCGATCCCATTGGACATAACTCCCGAGACCAACCGGTGCTCCAGTGATGACAACCTCAGCGACACCACCAAGCGTGTCCTTACGCTCCACCGCACGATCAATCTCCTTGATCATCAGCTTCCCGACGGCCTTGCTGGCACAGCGGACGCTGGAGGCTTCAATCTCCAGAAATCTTGCGGCGGTAAACTTGACCGGAACCTCATTCACGATACTCCCGATCTGTCTTGTATGGGAATAGACCTTGATTCCGAATGCAGCCAGGTATTGCCTTGCCACTGCACCCGCTGCCACACGAGCGGCTGTCTCACGCGCCGAAGAGCGTTCGATCGCCTTCTGTATATCATCGAAGTCATACTTGAGTACGGCAGGCAGATCGGCGTGTCCCGGTCGTGGGACGAGCTTCTTCTCCCGTTTCTGATCCTTCCAGTTCTTCCAGTCGCGATTTTGGATCAGAACTGTAATCGGACTGCCGATCGTCTCGCCATCCCAGATGCCGGAAGTCACCAGTGCCGCATCCTTCTCGATGCGCATCCGCTTGCCGCGACCATAGCCCCCTTGTCTGCGGCGGAGGTCGATGGTAATGGCATCGACGTCAAGCTTCAGCCCAGCCGGAATCCCCTCCACTACAGCCGCAAGAGCCTGGCCATGCGACTCGCCCGCGGTCAGAAACCTAATCACGTCTGCTTACCTTGTTGATGGTTTTCAGAATATCATGATACGACACATCGATTCCTTCCATCATCTTGAAGTTTCGTGCCGCTTGCACCGCCAGCATCGATGCGCCACCGATATGCTTTTCTGTCAACAATTCGATATCGCCATAACGCAACTCGAAAACCGCTGTCAGCGCCTTCGCAGCCGCCTGGGTGATCAGATTCGTAACCGGCACTGGAGTGCAATTAACGAGTAGCTGATGATTTGGCAAGGGGACTCGTCTGCCGGCCGCAACAATCGACCGATAGCCGCGATGCAGTGACTTTCGACGAATATAGCGCTCGAAACGTGACGCGCTCGCTTCAGAGCGATGAATCACTGTTATACCTGCGGCCTTACTCTGCTGCATGTAGTAGTAAACACTATTTGCTGCGCCTCCAGAACCTAGCATGACGACGTCAGCTCCTTTAACATCAAGACCGAGGAGATCCTCAACGCTGCTGCGGATACCATCGAGATCGGTGTTGTAGCCGACCAGTCGCGACTTGCGATTCAGCACCAGATTGACCGATTCGGTAGTGCCGGCGCTCCGGTCGAGCCGATCGAGCAGTGGAATGATTGCACCCTTGTGTGGTGTCGTTACATTGAAACCGGCGACAGCGTATTTTCTCACTATATCTGTGAAGCGGGCGAGGCATGGAGCGGGAAGGTCGTAGATGTTGTAGACTGCGCCGACTCCATGCTTTCTGAACAGCTTGTTGTAAATCTGCGGTGAGAGCGAATAGCTGATCCGATGCCCGATGATTCCGTAAAGGCGTATCTGTTCTGCGGCAGGTGGCATCAGCGCAGCGCCTTTCGCAGTTGTGAATAAAACTCGGGTGCGGAAACCGAAATCGCATCCCCGTAGCCTCCCGCGAGTTCTCCCTCTGCGACCAGGTTGAGCACTTCAATTGCCATTGCGAGGCGGTGGTCACCGTGGTGCGTTGCTTCCGAGATTTTTCGGATTTCGCCGCCATGGACGAAAAGATCGTCGCCGGAAGTCTCCGCGGAAATATTGTAAGCCTTGAGCATCTCGATTGTGCCGGCAATTCGATCAGATTCCTTTACACGCAATTCGGCGATATTGCGAAATCTCGATACGCCATCCGCCAGCGCGGCGGCAACAGCCAGGATAGGAATTTCGTCGATCATCGATGCCGTCTGGATCCCATCTGAATCGGCGGCGACCAGGTCGCTTGCACGTACTATAACATCACCTACGGGCTCATTGTGTTCCTCCGCACGATTCTCAAACGCAAGTCCTGCACCCATCCGCTGCAGGAAGTCAAAGCCACCGGTGCGGGTTGGGTTGAGTAGAACTCGTTCCAGCCTGACACTGGAACCAGCCACCAGTAATCCAGCGACTGCAAAGATAACCGCGGTGGATGTGTCCGCCGCCACCGTGTAATCGAATGCTCGCAGTCGCGCGCAAGGTTCAACTGTAACTCTCATCTGATCCTCAGTGATCTCGCAGCCAAGTGCCCTGAGGAATCTCTCGGTATGATCGCGCGACTTTTCCGGCTCGGTCACGGAGGTCGGCCCATCCGCTGTCAGACCAGCCAGCAGGATAGCTGATTTCACCTGCGCGGAAGCCACGGGGCTCCGGTAGTTGATGGCATGCAGTTGCGCGCCCTCGATCAGAAGTGGTGCCGTGCCATTGCTGCCGAGCGCCTCGATTCTGGCCCCCATTTGCCGCAGCGGCTCGACTATTCGCAACATCGGACGGCGCATCAATGAGTTGTCCCCCACCAGGCGTGCCGTAACTTTAGAACCGGCAAGGATACCGGAGCAGAGTCGCATAGTCGTACCGGAGTTGCCACAATCGAGATCAGCCGCAGGTGAGGTCAGTCCACTGATACCCCGACCGACTACGGTAATCGACGAGTCTGACTGATCGGCTGCAATCTCGACGCCGAGTGCCCGAAACAAGTTGCAGGTTGTGGTCACATCCGCACCCGTGGAGAGTCCCCGGATGGTCGAGGTACCATCTGCAATTGCGGCAAACATGACTGCCCGATGCGAGAGTGACTTATCCCCGCCGAGAATGATAGTCCCCTGCAGACTCAGGCGACGCTTCGTGTCAGTCATGGCGCTCCTCGTGGGTATTCCTTCGAAAGTAGCCACGAAAGGCGTTCTCGTCATTCGCCGACAGATCGTCCCGGCATTCTTTCAATTGCCTGATTAACTCATCGAGGGTTGCACCGAGACGAGCGCGGTTATGCCATAACATCTGAAACACCATTTCCGGATCAGATTTTGCGACCCTGGTTGCGCCATAGAAACTGGGGCAAACGAAGCGTCCTGCCTTGTCATCGCCGGCGCTGAGCGCTTCGAACTTACGCTGCAGCAGGAATGCGAAGAGATGCGGGATATTGCTCGTTGTGGCGAAGATCTCGTCATGTTGCCCGGCGCCAACTTCCACGATGCGCGCACCGAGTGCGTCCACGAACTGACGTGCCCGGCGATACGATTCAGGCGTCGTGTGCATTGTCGCTGTAAGGAAGTAATTCTCGTTCACAAATAAATTTTCATTCCAGGCATCGCTGCCACGTTTCTCGGTTCCTGCCAGTGGATGTCCACCGACAAAATTCGACAACCCGAGTTCTTCGGCTATGGTAACAACCTGGGCTTTCAGCGATCCGGTGTCAATGACGAGTTGTTTGCTTGCCAGCCTTTCGTGGTAGCTCTTCATCGCCGCGAATATCTCACCCATCGGGAGCGCGATCACCACGATATCAACTGAGTCGATCAATTCAGAGATCGATGTTGCGGCGTTATCAAGATAGCCGCGCGCATGCGCAGTAGCGAGCAGATCAGGCTTCAGGTCATAACCGCTGATCGACCCGTAGCTCTCGCTCCGGGACAACCTTGCGGCAATTGAGCCACCGATCTGTCCAAGTCCGGCTATGCCTACGCAGGGATGATTCATCCGGTAGAAGCGTTAGAGTGACTTGTTCACGGCTTTCGCAAGCGTGGTTGCCTGCGACATCAGTGCGCGGAATTGATCCAACGGCAGAGATTGGTGGCCGTCGCAGAGAGCCTTGTCCGGGTTGGGATGTATCTCGATAATGAGCCCATCCGCTCCCGCTGCAATACCCGCCATCGAGACTGGCGGTATCAGGTGCCGCTCTCCGGTTGCGTGCGACGGATCGAGGATCACCGGCAGATGCGAGAGATGCTTGAGGGCCGGGATGGCGGCGATATCGCAGGTGTTACGGGTGAGTTTCTCGAATGTGCGAATCCCGCGCTCACACAGGATAACACCATAGTTTCCGTTTGAGAGGATATACTCCGCAGACATCAGGAGCTCTTCCATCGTTGACATCATCCCGCGCTTGAGCAGGATCGGCCGATGCTGTTTGCCCAGCTTCTCGAGCATGGCATAGTTCTGCATATTACGAGCGCCAACCTGAATCACATCCGCATAATGTGAAACCAACTCTACATCATCCTGCGAAAGACACTCCGTGACGATCGGCAGCCCGACTTCCTCGCGTACCCGTGCGAGAATCTTCAATCCCTCTTCCCCTAACCCCTGGAATGAATAAGGAGAGGTTCGTGGCTTGAACGCTCCCCCACGCAGCAAGTGCGCACCCGACTCCTTGGCGCACATGGCGGCTTCAAGCACCTGCTCGTAGCTCTCGACGGCGCACGGACCGGCGATTACCGTGAGGGTGTCACCGCCTATCTTAGTGCCATTGATGCTGATGATGGTCGGTTCAGGCTTGAACTCGCGAGAAGCCAGCTTGTAAGGTTTCAATATCGGGATCACCGCTTCAACGCCTGAGAGCGCCAACAGTAACTCCTTCTCAATCAACCGGTCGTTGCCGATGGCACCTATGATTGTCTTTTCGTCACCTTCTGAGATGTGTGGTTTCAGACCCAACTCTTCGATATGTTTGATAACTGCGGCGGTGTCTTTCACAGTTGCGGATTCACTCATTACTACAATCATCATTACTTCTCTCCTGAAAGGTCGGGTCGCAAACTGGCGGCATCGCCCAGGTACTGGTGTTTGATCTCTGCTTGCGACTTGTCGGTATTTATGTGAACCAGTACGCGTATCACACGTTGCATCGCGCCGGGGATATCGAGTTCAATCGTACACATCAACGGCACCAGCGTCAGACCCATTTCGCGGGCGGCGTAGGCCGGGAAGTCGGCATTGAGGTCAGGGGTGGCGGTGATGAAAATAGAAGCGATGGCTTCGGTGTCGACCTCGTTGGCGGCAAATATCTGTTCGAGCAAGCGGCGGGTGGCAGCATGGATCGCCTCCCTCGTATTCGCCTCGACACAGATTGCACCCCGGATTCCTCTGATCATTGTTTCCTCTCTACTGCCTGACGTAATTGCCTTACGAACTCGATTGCTTTGTCCTGTTCCGTTCCCGCCTTCGCTGCGTCAATCAGGTTCAGCAGCTTGCTGCCAACGATTACGCCATCCGCGATTTCGGAGAGTTGGGCTGCCATCTCGGGGGAGGAGACGCCGAAACCGATACAGACCGGGATTTCCGATTGCGATTTCAGCAGGCTCACCATCTTCGGCAAATTGGGATCGAGTTCGGTTCGCGCACCGGTTGTGCCTGTGACGCTGACGACATAGATAAACCCGCTGCTTGCGGCGACGATATCCTTCGCCCTGGCACTTGAAGTTGTCGGCGTGATCAAATTGATGAAATCCACGCCATGCTGCCGGCACAGGCTGCGGGCTGCATCGCTCTCTTCAACAATCATATCTGGAACGATCAAACCCGCGACGCCACTGCTCGCCGCCTCGGAGATGAAGCGTTCGAGGCCATAGCGCAACACGACATTGCTGTAACACATCACGACGAGTGGGACGCCCAAGCCTGAGAGACGCTGCAGCGCCGCAAAGGCTGCTGTGACTTTGAAGCCTTGTTCTAAAGCGACGTGGGATGCCTTCTGGATAACCGGACCATCGGCAAGCGGGTCGGAATGCGGGAATCCAATCTCGAGCACATCTGCCCCGGCGGCAACGACGCCCTGTGTGATCTCCTCGAATCTGCTCAGGGAGGGGTAGCCACAGGTCAGGAAGGGCATGAGCGCAGCTCTTCCCTCTGCTTTGCAGCGCGCGAATGTCGCACTGAGCTTATTGCTTTTCATCGTAGTCGTTGACACTCTGTAAATCCTTGTCACCGCGTCCTGAGAGGTTAATCACAATGGCGCCCTTCACATCGCCGGCAATTCGGGCGGCGTGTGCCACAGCGAAGCTCGACTCCAGCGCCGGAATAATGCCTTCTTCGCGGCAAAGCAACTTGAACGCGGCAACTGCTTCTTTGTCTGTGACTGAGACATACTCGACGCGGCCTGAGTCTTTGAGATACGAATGCTCCGGGCCTACGCCGGGATAGTCGAGGCCGGCGCTAAGGGTAGTCGTCAGTTCGATTTGGCCATCCTCATCCTGAAGTATATATGTACGTGACCCATGCAAGACCCCCGGTGAGCCCAGCGCAAGCGGAGCCGCATGTTTTCCTGCCGTCAGTTCCTCGCCGGCTGATTCGACACCAACCAACCTGACCGCTTTCTCATCGAGAAAGTCTGCAAATATCCCCATAGAGTTTGAGCCGCCCCCGATGCAGGCGACGATCAGATCGGGCAATGATCCCTCGCGTTCCTGAAACTGTTGCTTCAATTCACGACCTATCACCGACTGGAATTCCTTCACGATCAATGGGTATGGGTGAGGGCCGACGGTCGAACCGATGATGTAGTGCGTATTCCGCACATTGGTAACCCAGTCACGGATCGCCTCAGAGGTGGCTTCCTTGAGTGTACCGAGACCAGCCTCCACCGGAACAACCTCTGCACCGAGCAATCGCATCCTCTGCACGTTCGGCAACTGCCGTTGCATGTCATGCGTACCCATGTAAACGACGCATTGCAGACCAAGGCGGGCACACGCAGCAGCGGTTGCGGTACCATGCTGACCCGCGCCGGTTTCGGCGACAACCCTCTGCTTACCGAGGCGGCGGGCGAGCAACGCCTGACCGAGGCAGTTATTGATTTTATGCGCACCGGTATGGTTAAGGTCTTCCCGCTTCAGGTATATCTTTGCGCCACCCCAGAGCCTGGTCAGATTTTCGGCGAAGTAGAGTGGGGTGGGACGGCCGCCAAAATCGCGCAGGAGGATTGCCAGCCGGACGTTGAAGTCTTCGTCGTTGCGCACCTGCTCATACTGTGCCTCCAGCTCGTGGAGCGCCGCTACCAGCGTCTCGGGCACGAACTGACCGCCATACTGACCATAATATCCGCGCTTCTTCAACTCAGGCATTGCGTACCCTCTCGATGAATTGATGCACGAGTTCGGGATCCTTGTGCCCCGGCTCGCGTTCCGTACCGCGGGCGACATCAACAGCGAACGGCCTATGTTTCCTCACGATCCGGCCAACGTTGCTCTTGTCAAGTCCACCGGCGAGGAACGTTTTCTCCTGAACCAGTTCGGTATCCTGTTTGAGCAAATCGTTCATCCTCCTCGTATTGACCTGTTTGAAATCGAGCAGAATATGATCCTGGTGAACAAAGGGAAGCTCCTCGGTGTCGGGCTCGATCATGAAGCTGCGAATCCAGCCGATCTTCGGAGGTCGCATGATCGCCTGGGGCACCTTAAAGTACACTTGATAGTAATCGAGTTCGGTGCCGTCCGAGGTGAGGAATCGCCTCATCTCCTCGAATTCCGCAAACACCCCGACGATCGGTACACGCTCGGCGACCTCCTCTGAAATCCTTGCAACCATATTGTTCTTGACCTGTCGTGGAGATTTTGCGAGTACCAACCCCAGGTAATCAGCGCCGGCTTCCACCGCCAGCATCGCATCCTCAACCGAAGTAATCCCACAAATCTTCACTTTCGTCATTAACCCCTCAACTCTCTGATAGTCCTGGCCGGATCATCAGATTGCATTATGGAAGAACCGATGAGAAACGCATCCGCTCCCACCATTCGAAATCTCGTAATGTCGGCACGCCGGGCGAACCCGCTCTCGGCGACTTTGAGATGGCCTGCCGGAATCTGGTTTAAGATTCTCTCGCCGAGGTTCATGTCGATCTCCATCGTGTGCAGATTGCGGTTGTTCACGCCGATGATCCGCGCCCCGGAGTCGAGAGCCTGCTCGAGTTCCTCCCGGGTGTGCACCTCCACCAGGGCATCGATGCCAACCCGCTCCGCCTCCTTCACGAACTGCCTCAGCATCGCACCGCGCAGCACGGCAGCGATCAATAACACTGCCGCCGCTCCGAAGGCTTTCGCTTCCGCAATCTGCAGTTCGTCGATAATGAAATCTTTGCGCAGAACCGGAACCGTCACCGCGGCTGCCACTCTCTCCAGGTCGGAGAGGCTGCCACCGAAGTAGTTTGGTTCCGTGAGCACACTGATGGCGGCAGCGCCGTTCTCCTGATAGAAGCGTGCCATCTCGAGTGAGTCGACGTTGAACTCCGCACCCCGATAAGAGGGGGCTTTGCGCTTTATCTCGAAGATGAAAGACTCCGACGCAGTATCTATCGCTTTGCTGAAGCTTGGTGGTGGGGTGGCATGTTCCAGCTTCCGGGCAATTTCAGCCTCCCATGCGGCGCGATCCTTTTCGACGATCTCAACGCGACAATGATCGATGATTTCATTAAGCATCTATTTCGCCTCCTGCGAATACTCAACAACATCCTTGAGTAGCTTTCTGACTTTGCCCTCCTTGAGGGCGCTCTCAGCGAAATGATAACCTTCTTCAAGGTCACTCGCTACTCTTGAGACGACGAGACCCATCGCGGCATTCAGAGCGGTCGCCTTCAGGTAGGCGGAATCCTCACCGGCCAGGAGGGATTGAAGAATCGCCAGATTCTCAGTTTTGTCTCCCCCTGCAATGTCAGCCGGGTCAAAACCGTTACTCAGGCTGAGGGGAAGCTCAATTGTATCCTGTCTGATACCCTCGTCGTCGACGGCAAAGCTATGGTTGGTGCCGGTTGGCAGGAGTTCATCGTAACCGAGGGAGTTGTAAATCGTCGTGATGCTGATTCCCTCAACCTGATCGCTGACGGATGCGAGCAGCTGGGCGACTTCAAGGCTCGGTGTACCTATCACCTGCCGCGTCGCTCGCGCCGGATTGAGGAGAGGTCCGATCAGGTTAAAAATCGTACGAACTCCCAACTCGCGGCGAACCTGCGCCACGCGCCGGGTTGCAGGATGGTAGCCGGGCGCAAAGAGGAAACAGTAGCCGAGTTCATCCAGCATCCGCGCGGAAGCTTCCGGTGAAAGGTGCAGATACATTCCCGCGCCTTCCAGCAAATCTGCTGAACCGCAGCGGGAACTGACCGCCCTGTTGCCATGCTTTGCCGTCGGCACGCCACAGGCAGCGGTGACCAGCGACGCCGCGGTGGAAATGTTGAAGGTGCTCTTGCCGTCACCACCCGTTCCGCAGCAGTCAAAGAGATCGCTCTGTGAATGAGGAACTGCGGTAGCATGCCGGCGCAGCGACTCCACGCACCCGGCGATTTCGGCCGTCGTTTCGCCCTTGATCCGCAAACCGAGGAGGAATCCGCTGATCTGGGCATCGGTGACGTTATCCCCCGCCACCTCGTCTATAAAAGCCGCTGTCTCCGCCTTGGTCAGCGATTGCCGTTCCGCTAGTTTCCTGAGGGCTTCCGCTACCATACTTTCACCTCCAGGAAATTGGTGATGATCTGCATTCCGTCATTTGTAAGAATCGACTCGGGGTGGAACTGGACGCCGTAGAGTGGCGCCGACTTGTGCCGGAGCCCCATCAGCTCGCCATCGGAAGTGTAAGCCACCACCTCGAGTTCGGGAGGCAGACTCTCCTCGGCTACCACAAGCGAGTGGTAGCGTGTAGCGGTGAATGGATTCGGCAGTCCGGCAAGAATGCCCTTCTTGCGATGGTAGATATCGGAGGTCTTGCCGTGTACGAGGTGCTCAGCAGAACGGACCTCACCGCCAAACGCTTCCGCGATGCATTGGTGACCCAGGCAGACACCGAGAATCGGGGTGCTCTGATGGAATCTCCGAATCACCTCCAGTGACAATTTGGCGTCGCGGGGATGCCCCGGTCCGGGAGAGATGACGATGCGGTCGGGATGCATCTCTTCGATCTGCTCTATGCTGGCTTGATCGGGGCGCACGATCCGCAGATCACGGTTATGCATTCCGATGTACTGCACCAGATTGTAGGTGAAAGAGTCGTAGTTGTCGATGAAGAGGATCATAGCTTCCCCTCCTCAGCGAGTTGAACAGCCTGCTTGAGCGCGGCGATCTTGTTGCGGGTCTCTTTGTATTCCTGTTCCGGAACCGAGTCGGCGACAATACCAGCTCCCCCCTGCAAGTGTACCGAGTCCCCCCGCTTCACGATCGTGCGGATAGTGATACACATGTCGATATCGCCGGAGAGGGAGAAATAACCCACGGCGCCGGCATACGGTCCACGTTGCTGGCGCTCCAGGTCGGCGATGATCTCCATCGCCCGTAACTTCGGAGCACCGGAGACCGTGCCTGCCGGGAAGGTCGAGCGCAGCAGGTCGAATTGATTAAACTCTTTATTGAGCGTGCCCTCTACGACCGAAGTCAGATGCATGACATGCGAATAGTGCTCCAGGCGCATCAGCGAGGAGACATTCACACTCCCGTAATCGCAAACGCGGCCGAGGTCATTGCGGCCAAGATCGACAAGCATGATATGTTCGGCTCGCTCCTTCTCGTTCTGTTTCAGTTCGCGGGCAAGCTCATGATCCTCTTCCTCGCTGCGCCCGCGTCGGCGGGTGCCTGCAATTGGTCGCACCAGGGCGCGTCGCCCCTGCAGCTTTACCAGAGCTTCCGGCGAGGAGCCGATCAACTCCAGATTGTCGAATTGCAGATAGAACATATAGGGCGAGGGATTGAGCATCCGCAGGGCGCGGTAGACATAGAATGGGTCAACCGTAGTCTTATGCGTCTCGCGCTGCGACACGACAACCTGGAAGATATCTCCGGCGAAGATATGTTTCTGGGCCTTCTCGACAATCTCTTCGAATTGCGGCTGCTCGAAATTGGAGTGGTAGCCGTTGTGGATCGATTCGAGTGCCGTATCGCGACGCTCGATCTGTCCCGCAAGCGCCTCACGGATTTCGTCGAGTGTGACCTGATGCGCGCCGCCGGTCAAGCTCTCTCCTTCGTGCTGGAGCCGCAGCAGCCGCATGCGACGAGTATAATGATCGAAAACGAGCAGGGTATCTACGAAGTAGTATAGTCCGAGTGGGTATTCAGAAGTTGGGAGAAGCGGTTGCAGACGTGGTTCGAAGAACTTGACGATTTCGTAGGATGTGAACCCGACCAGCCCGCCCAGGAGTGGAAGTTCTGCCTGCTGTTTCTTGACCGTAAAGGTATCGAGAATCCGCTGCAGGCCGCTGAATGGCTGGAGGGCTGATTTATGCTCGATAGTGATTTTATCGCTGCCGGCATTTATGAGAGTGCTGTTGTCGCCCAATTCGAGCGTCAGCAGGGGCGCGATTCCGATGAATGTGTACCTACCGATCGAGGTAGGATCTTCCGCCGATTCCAGCAGGAAGCAAGCTCCCAGTTTTCGGAGCTTCAAATACGCCGAAACAGGAGTCTCGATATCGCCGGGCAGATCTATCTCGGTATACTCAAGAGATATCCTGCGCCCATGGCTGCTGTCTGAAACTGCTTCGAGAATATTCACGGTGTCTCCATTTTGTCGGAGCATCTTGCTCCGTGCTGAAGCATAAAGAAAAAGCCCACCATCCTTGCGGACGGTGGGCTCGATTTTCACTATCGGCTACTTCGCGCCTATACCGAAATCGGTTCACCATCCACAACTTGACTATACCACCAGAAATACCAGAGGCTGGTATAAAGGCTAAAGCTGACAAATGCAGCGCTAAAAAGGATGGTGAAGAGGGTTGAAGTATTCATGTTGAAAGAAATATATCGGGGTTCGTAAACCTGTCAAGTCCCTTTTTTGCACAGCGGGTTGATGCAGGGATGCCAGCGACCACAAAAAGAAAACCCGGCAGCCAGTGCCACCGGGTTTAAATATCTGCTGGATACTGCTTTAGCTGGCGTGACTAGTTTCCGCCACCGGCGTTACCGGCATCATCAGATCCGCTCGGAAGTTGAGTGCCGCCCTCGCTACCCTGATCACCAGACTGTGGAAGAGCCTGTTGCTGGGCCGGGTCTTGCGTACCCTGTGTCGGTGCAGTGGTCGCAGGCATCTGCCGCTGCTGTTCGTTGATCACGCGTTCGACGGCCGATTCGCCTGCTCCAACACCCCCGGAGATCGTGCCGCGAGAAGCAAGAGTCAGGACGATACTGCTGATGATAAAGGCCGCCGCCAGCACCGAGGTTGACTTCGACAGAAACGTCGCAGCGCCGCGGCCACCGAATACGGCGCCACTGAGTCCGGCGCCACCGCCAAACATTCCGGCCAGGCCATCACCTTTAGCCGATTGCATCAAAACGACCAGAATCAGTCCGGCGCAAATGATGACATGGACAATAATCAAGATCGGGTACACTTAGCTCTATCCTCCTTCGCGGTTCAGCTTGCGGCAGCGATGATCGGTATGAACGAATCAGCTTTCAGGCTGGCGCCGCCAACTAGACCGCCATCAATATTCGGTTGTGCAAACAACTCCGCGGCGTTATCGGGCTTAACCGAACCGCCGTACAGGATCGAGGTGTGCTCGATCTGCTCTGCGTAGTTGTTACGCAGCAATTCGCGAATCCGGCTGTGAACCTCTTCGGCTTGCGCCGGCGTCGCGGTCTTGCCGGTTCCGATTGCCCAGACCGGCTCGTACGCGATGACCGTTTTCGCAAAGTCCGCGGGTTGAATTCCTTCGAAACATCCGAGCACCTGTTCCCGGATTACGTTCTCCATCAAACCGGCTTCCCGTTCCTCCAATGTTTCGCCGACACAGACGATCGGTGTCAGCCCCACATCAAGGGCGGCTTTCAGCTTGGTGTTGACCGTAATATTGGTCTCGTAGAAGAGTTGCCTTCGTTCCGAGTGTCCCAAAATAACGTAGGAACAGCCCGAAGTCAACAGCATTCTCCCGCTCACCTCTCCGGTATAAGCGCCAGATTCCTTCCAGTACATATCCTGTCCACCGATCTTGACCTCCGTATTCTTAACCGCCGATTTGGCGGCGGAGATGGAAGTATAAGGCGGACAAAGCACAACTACCGGGGTCGTTTGACCCATGACATGGCGCCCGATCGCGGAAGCGAGTTCGAACGCTTCCTCCGGCGAAGTGTGCATCTTCCAGTTTCCAGCTATAATCTTCTTACGAGTCATTGACTTACTCCAACTATCCCTTATCGGTCAGTGCGGCCACTCCGGGCAGGACCTTCCCCTCGAGAAACTCCAGCGAAGCCCCTCCTCCAGTGGAGATATGAGAGAACTTGTGCTCGAGTCCACTCTTGGCCACGGCAGCTGCCGAGTCCCCACCACCGACGATAGTGGTCGCATCCTTGTCGCCGAGATCAGCGAGAGCCCTGGCCATCGCCATCGTTCCCTGCGCAAACTTGTCGAGCTCGAACACACCCATCGGGCCGTTCCAGACGACGGTCTTGGCCCCATCCAGTTCGAATTTGAACTTGTCGATGGTCGCTGGACCGATGTCGAGACCTTTCTGGTTCGGCGGAATTGCACCTGCTTTAAACGTTGTTACTGCGGCTGCCTCGTCCACCGCCTCCGCGCATAGGTAATCAAGGGGAAGCAACAGCTCCACCCCGGCAGTCCTGGCTGATTCGAGTAACCGGCCGGCCAGTTCAACTTTGTCCTCCTCGAGCAGCGAACCGCCAATCTCCTCACCTCTGGCTTTGTGGAATGTGAATGCCATTCCGCCACCGATCAGGATTTTGTCGACTTTCCCGAGCAAATTCTGGATCACGTCGATCTTGCCGGAAATCTTGGCTCCACCAAGAAGCGCTACGAATGGGCGGGCGGGATTCTCAAGCGCACCACCGAGATACACCAACTCCTTGCGCATCAGGTAGCCGGCGGCGGATTTATCGAAGAACCTGGTCACTCCCTCGGTCGAGGCATGCGCACGATGGGCTGTGCCGAAGGCATCGTTCACATAGATATCGCCAAGAAAGGCCAGTTTCTCCGCAAAAGCTTCGTTGTTGGCCTCCTCTTCCGCATGAAAGCGGAGGTTTTCCAGCAGCAGTACATGCCCATTTTCCAGCGTGGCGACCGCCTGTTCCGCGGAAGGTCCAACGCAATCGTCGGCGAATGAGACCTTCTTATTGATCAGATCTTCGAGCGACTTCACGACGGGGCGCAGGCTCATCTCCGGAACAACCTTCCCCTTGGGGCGACCCAGGTGTGACATCAAGATCAGCTTGCCGCCTTCATCGATCACCTTCTTGATCGAGGGCAGCGCGGCACGGATGCGCAGATCATCGGTGACCTTGCCATCCTTGAGCGGCACGTTGAAGTCAACCCGCATCAACACCTTTCGGCCCTTGAGGTCGAGGTCGTCGAGTGTGAGCTTGTTCAGAACTGAACTTGAAGCTGTCATGACTATATCATCTTCTGGAGCGCGTCTACCATACGACATGAGAAGCCCCACTCGTTGTCGTACCAGGAGAAGACCTTGGCCAGATTGCCATGAGTTTGAGTCTGACGAGAGTCGAAGACCGATGAGTGGCTGTTGCCGACGATATCGACCGAGACAATCTCATCCTCCGTGTACTCCAGAACGCCCTTCATTGCGCCGTTGGCGGCCGCTTTCATCTTTGCGTTGATTTCATCCGCCGAAGCCTCCTTCTGGAGAACTACCGCCAGATCGACCAGCGAGCCGACGGGTGTTGGAACGCGCAGCGCGCAACCGTCAAGGCGACCCTTCATCTCCGGCAGACACTCCGCTATCGCCTTGGCGGCGCCAGTCGAGGTCGGGATGATCGAGAGGGCGGCCGAACGGGCGCGACGCAGGTCTTTGTGCGGTCCGTCGAGCAGCGCCTGGTCATTGGTGTAAGCATGGATCGTCGTCATGAACCCCTTCTCGATTCCAAAGGAATCATGCAGGACCTTCACGACGGGTGCCAGGCAGTTGGTCGTGCATGAGCCGATCGAGATGATCTCGTGCTTGGCCTTATCGTAATCGTTCCAGTTGACACCAAACACGAAGGTACCATCATGTTTTTTCGCGGGCGCCGAGATCAGTACTTTCTTCGCACCTGCGGCCAGGTGCTTGCCCGCACTCTCACGGTCGCGGAACAAACCGGTTGATTCCACGACGATGTCAGCCTTGACCTCCTTGTGCGGCAGGTTGGCGGGGTCCTTCTCCCGGGTAACGCGAATCGTGTCGCCATTGATAACCAGATTGTCCCCCTCGACCTTTACTTCGCCGTCGAATTTCCCGAACGATGAATCGTACTTGAACAGGTGTGCGAGAGTGGCCGGATCAGTTAGGTCATTGATGCTGACAAAATCGAGGCTACTCTTGGTTTGCATTGCACGGCGCAAAACCAATCGTCCGATACGTCCAAATCCATTGATCGCGATCTTGGTAGCCATAAGCTCCTTCCTTAATCTCTTATTTCAGATAATGATATGATACGCCGATGGATGCCTGAAATCCGGTGAAGTCCTGTATTCCGGCAATATCTCCACTGAACTGATTGCTGATATATTTACCCATCAGGTCGATATGAATCTTCGGTGAAAGCGGTATCTCGGCCCCCCCGCCGAACCACCAGGTCCAGTCTGTCTCGGTATTGAGTGTACCATCAGTGAACTGGCCCAGGAATGGATCATAATAGGCCCCGGCGACTGTCTCGCGCCCGATTACCAACGCTCCGCCACCTTCGAAGTAAGGTTTTGCCTTGAGCGGAAACTGATTCGTGAATGGCGAGAGCCTGGCGCCCAATTGTACCGGGAAAATCGATGCGGAACCGAGAAAGCTGGCGTTGCCATAGCCGACGACATAACCGTCGTAGCGGATATCTCCCTTCGAATAGGTGCCGAAATTACCGACAGCCGCAAAATAACTGGTGAAATAGTAGTTAACGAAGCCCTCAAGGTAGAAATTCGTCTTGTTGGCAAAGAGCGTGACCTGGCTTTCTCCGCTGGAAAACTCGATGTCATCCTCGGAATTGGTGAAGAGCCCCATGCGAACCCCCAGCGTCCAGGTACCCGCCGGCGGGCCGGCAAGCGTCGAGGCGTGGAGCAGCAGCAAAGCTAGCAGCGTTGTTAGTGATATGACTTTCTTCTGCACGCGCGTTTCTCCATGTGTGGTCGCAGTCTAAACTTCCCTGCCGACCTGCACAATGTGTAACGGACCGACAGATTTGATACGAAGGTTCAGTGCCCCACAGCAACGAGCAAAGGTAATCAATTTGCCCTCAAAGGCAAGCCGTCTAAATCCCCTTCGAAAGCTATTTTCAGAACTGATCTGATTAGAAATAACCATCGAGCTGAAATTCGACAGATTCCAGCTTCCCGTCTCGTTCCAAGTCGAACTTGATCAGGCCATGTCCGCCGACAAGGAGCCGCTCAATCTCAAAGAGCGACAGTTCAGCGGGATCGAGGCCATTGATGCTCCTTATCACATCGCCGACCTGCAACCGATCATACGCCAGATGATCAGGAAGCAGATGCGCGACGCGGAGATCTCCATCATCGAGTTCGAAGCCGATTCCGGCCATGTTGCGGACGCGGCAGATAGCATCGTAGTCTTCGACCGGCTGAAAATAGACCGATCCACCCGAGTAGTCGAACGTCAGCCGGAAGCGTTTGAGCAGGCCGGCGCCGATGTTACCGGCCGTGCTGGCTCCGGCGAAAATACCTTGTTCAGAGAGAGTAAATCCGGTCCAGACCGAATCTTGTTCGAAGCCACACACCGCAAGTTTGTCGAGGATGCCAACCAGGCCGCTGGATGTGCCACCGACTCCGACCGAGGTGAGCACGATATAGTCATTGCTGGTGGAATCGACGAGACCATGTGCCAGCACAAAGGGCGAGTTGAGGTCGAGCGTCGAAACCGAGCCGGTATCCAGGCGAAAAGCCCCGACAATCGAATCGTTTACGGTCGCATCGATATAGGGCAGCCGAAAATCGATCGTCAGGTCGCAGCGCTCTCCCCAGTTGGCGCTCTGCGTGCCCTGCGGATAGAGGATTATCTCGTGCCGGCCGTAATCGATGGCAACGATATAGCGGCTCAAAAAGGTATAGCCCACGATTCCGTCGATTTTACGGGTTCCGGAGGCTTCTATTGCCCCGAAATCTATCGCGCTGACCGGAACACTATCGATTACAATTTCACCAACCTGCAGGCTCTCGATCTGATAAAGCGAGCTTTCCTCCGTACCACCGACCCCGCGTGCTTCAGTCGTCCCGATCACGTTCAGATCGAGTTTCCTGACCAGTGCCGCGTCCAGTGCCAATCCCCCGGCGCCGGTGTCGAATATCAGATTGTAGGGACCTTCTCCAGCCAGCATAGCTTTGAAATAGAGATGATTGTGCCACAGTTCGCAGGGAATCACGATTGAGTCTGCTGCGATACCCCAGCTAACGGACCTGTCTCGATGCCCCGGTGCCTGGAACAGCGTATCCGAGAGAGGGACGTTGAGTTCGATAGAACTGACCCGGCTGTTCGCGGCGATAATTCCCGCATCGGTCCGCTCGCGTGAACTGTGCGGAAAGAGGATGCCCTCGACCAGCTGATAGTCAAACAGTTCCGAGATCATCACTCCCATGTCGGTCTTCATGGCTACCTGTCTGATCAGGTAAGTGTTGTGGTCAATCCAGAGCCTGGCAGGGATACCACCACTCGGGGAGATTTCGATCACAAAATAGGCTGCTGCGGCAGTGTCGTTAGCCAGCGTCGCGTCTTCGTTCACGAGTTTAACTTGTCCATCAAAGCTCGCAGGGGTGGCATAGTCGGAACGCTGCAATACCAGTTGCGTCACCATCATCCCCTTCAATTCGTGGCCGAGACTGTGGGTCAGCCCCTGCGGGTCGGACATCCAGCAATCATTGCCATCACAGCCTTGCGAAGTGCTGAAAACCGGAAGTGTAACATCAGTGCGGAATTTGTCCGGGGCTTTGAAGTAGGTTACGCCGGTGCCGTTCATCCCCCCCAAGGACATCGTGGACTCGATGCGCAGCGACTTCACCGCATCAAGCTTCTCTTTACCACCCTGTGCCTGAATGTGCTCTCGCAGGATTTCTTCCAACTCCGCCGCCTGCGAGGGTTGTGCATAGAGGAGGCTGAGTACCGTGATGACCAGAATTGTAAAGCAGTATCCTGTCAGCCTGTTTTTCCTGATGAGTGTATCGCTGTTAACCTTCATTTTTATCTACCTCCGACCATAATCCGGCGCCGGCCACGGCTCTTTATTCCCCGCCTCGCAGGGCACGCAGGATTGCTGCGGGTTCATTAGTCATGATACTGTCGACGCCGATATCTACAAGCTTTCGCGCCTGCTTGGGATCATCGACCGTCCAGACCGAAACGCTTAGTCCTTCTCCGTGCAAATGTCTGACCAGGCCTTCCGAGACAAGCAACTTCGAGAGATGAACGGCATTGCAGTGAAGCTGTTTGAGCCGTTTCGCCAGTAGCGATTTCATGCGCAGTCGCATCTGCAGATTTCGAACGGGGCCGACGATCAGAGCAGTTCGGGCATCTGGCAGTTCAGCCTTGATCCGCTTGACGACGTTGGGATTGAAGCTCGAATAGACCAATCTGCCGTCGCCCGCAAGCTCCCCCAGTTCTGCGAGGATTGTTGCCTCGATATGGGCGGACTTGATATCGAGCACGACCCGCGAGTTGCCCACGAACTCTTTCACGAATTGCGAAAACGGAGGAATCCTGCTCCCGTCGCTCAGGCGCAACTGATCGATTCGAGCCGCTGCAGTGCGGCGGAAATAGCCGGCTTTGCCCGTCAGCCGTGAGAGTTGATGGTCGTGGAAACAGAAGATGGCGCCGTCCGAAGATCGCCTCAGATCGACCTCCAGCCCATCCGCTCCATCTCTCAGAGCAGTGCGAAATGCAGTCATGCTGTTTTCGACGTGCGCGTGAGAAGCGCCGCGGTGGGCAATGATCAGTGTACGGCTCATCGCGGAATAGCTTAGTGGATTTGGTTTGATTTAACAACGGGACAATCTTACTTTGTGCGGGTAATAGTATAGTACGTGGATTGAGGTTTGGAGTCCCGATGAAGGGTGTCGTGCTGGCGGGTGGCCTCGGAAAAAGGCTTTTACCGCTGACGAAAATCACGAACAAGCATCTGCTGCCGGTCTATGACCGCCCGATGATCTACTACCCGATCAACAAGCTGGTTGAAGCAGGGATCGATCAGATCATGGTTGTAACCGGTGGCAATCACGCCGGAGAATTCGAGCGGCTCCTCGGCAATGGGAGTCAGTTCGGGCTGGATAATCTGCGCTATGCTTACCAGGAGGGGGAGGATGGGATTGCTGCCGCACTCGCATTGACCAGAGAGTTCGTCGGAAATGACAAACTCTGTGTGATTCTTGGCGACAACATCTTCGCGGACTCAATCGCTGCCCGGGTGAGGCAGTTCGATAAGAGCAATCTGGGGGCCTTCCTGTTCTTGAAGGAAACGCAGAATCCTCAACGATTCGGTGTGGCGGAACTTGATCAGGATGGCAACCTGCTCGGGATCGAGGAAAAGCCGGCGCATCCGAAGTCGTCATACGCGGTTACGGGAATCTATATGTATGAACCGTCCGTCTTCGACTTGATCGCGCAACTCAAGCCTTCTGCGCGCGGGGAGTATGAAATCACTGACGTGTCAAACCACTATATCAAGGCCGGGCGAGTCGAGTACGAGATTCTCGAGGGTTGGTGGACCGATGCAGGAACCTTTGAGTCGCTTCATCAGGCGCAGATGTTGACTCGGGCAGAGAGTATGAAACGTAACAGCGAGGCGAAGAAGAAATGATTGAGGGCGTGAAGGTAAAGAAGCTACAGGTCAATTGCGACGAACGAGGTTACCTGTTTGAGATCCTCCGCAACGATGATGAGATATTCAGACAGTTTGGTCAGGCCTATATCACAGCCGCCTATCCCGGCGTAGTGAAGGCATGGCACATGCATGAGCGGCAAACCGACAGTATGTGTGTGGTGGCGGGAAGGGCCAAGCTGGTGATCTATGATGCGCGCGAGGATTCAAAAACTTACGGGGAAATCAACGAGTTCTTTCCCGGTATCGATAACCGCATCCTGATCCAGATCCCACCGCAGGTGTATCATGGATTCAAGAATATCGGCGAGACTGAAGTGCTGGTGATCAATTTTCCCGATCAGACCTACAACCATGATTCACCAGACGAACTGCGGCTTGAGCCGCACACATCCAAGATTCCCTACGACTGGGCTCGCAGGGATGGTTAGGCTGGTGAACCCCGCGTGACCAACCGTCCTCATATATTGGTCTGCGGCGGCTGCGGATTCATCGGCTCGAATTTCGTGCACAGCCTCGCACGTGCGAATTCTGACCCGATTACGGTCGCCGATGCCCTCACTTACGCCGGCTCCACTGACAACCTCGAACCGCTGCTTACAGAGAGTCGGATCAACTTCGTCCACGCAGATATCGCCGTGGCGGAGGAGTTGGCGAAGCTGCGGCAGACCCCGTTTTCCCTCGTCGTTAATTTTGCGGCGGAGAGCCATGTTGATCGCTCGCTCTACCATGCTGAGCGCTTCGTGCGCACCAACGTGCTGGGAACTCAGAATCTGCTGGCATTCTGCCAGGAATCAGGTTCGCGCTTCCTGCAAATTTCTACCGATGAAGTCTATGGCCCGGCGGCTGATGACCAGTCATTCGCCGAAACCGCACCGCTGAACCCCACTTCACCTTACGCCGCAAGTAAGGCGTCCGCTGACCTCCTGGTGCTGGCGGCGATCAAGACCCACGGGCAGGACGCTGCCATCGTGCGGACCTGCAACAACTATGGTCCGAGGCAATACCCCGAGAAGGTCATTCCCTACTTCCTGTCGTTGATCGAGGCGGATGCGCCGCTGCCGGTCTATGGCGACGGCAGACAACGTCGCTCATGGCTTTATGTCGATGACTTCTGTGAGGCGTTGCGGTATCTGCTGGACGATTTCCCCACGGGAGAGGTTGTCAATATTGGATCAGCAGCGGAATGCAGCAATCTCGAGTTGGTGGATGAGCTGCTGCAACTCACGAGTGGCACCAGCAAAATCAAGTTTGTCGAGGACCGGCCCGCACATGACCGCCGTTATTCAATCGATTCGGCTAAGTTCGAACAGCGTTACGGCGCCCTGCCGCATCGCCCCCTCGCCGAAGGGCTGAACGAGACCGTCGAATGGTATCGGTCGAACCGTTCCATCTTCGAGAGATTGAAGAGCGCCGATGCGGCCGACTTCCGCAGTCTTCACTACGGGCAACGTTAGAGCAGAAACTATCATACATGCGCGTCTTAATCACAGGAGCAGCCGGACGACTCGGCAGCGCGTTAGCCAGATACATCGGAACTGAACACGCTGTAATCGGGACCTATCGCCCGACGCAAAGGTCACTGCCGCTCGGTTGCGGCAAAGCTGCACGAGTCGATTTGACAGATGCGGCTGCCGTATCAGCAATGATCGGAGCGGAGAAGCCTGACGTTGTGATCCACTGCGCCGCTGCCAGCGCTGTTGACCGCTGTGAACTTGACCACGACTATGCACACAACGGAAACGTCATCACTACGATCAATCTCTGTGAGGCGCTAAGGCAGGCAGAACAGGGAAAACTTATCTTCATCTCCACGGACTACGTTTTTGCTGGAAGCACCGCAGCACCATGTGAAGATGTTGAACCGGCACCCCTCAATCAATATGGGCGATCGAAGCTTCAGGCGGAGAATCTCGTCCGCAACTCCGGAGTCCCCTTCTCGATCTTCCGCGTTTGCGCGCTCTATACCGCAGAGGCACATCCAAAGGGCGACCCGGTCACTACGATCCACCAAACCGTGGCGAGCGGCGAGACCTACAAGGCTGCGACAGACCTCTGCTCAAATCCCACCGAGTGCTCCGACCTCGCCAGAGCAATCACCAAATTGATCAAGGCCTCAGACCTGCCGAGCGTGCTGCATCTGGCGTCCGCCGAATACCTCTCCCGCTATGAGTTCGCCGTCAAGGTAGCCACTCGCCTGCAACTGGGGAGCGACGCTATACTGCCGGTCAAGTTCTCCGATCTGGCTCTCCCTGCGCCCCGCCCACTGAAAGCCGGTTTAGGTTCGCACTACCTGGAATCTCTTCTCGGCTACTCCTTGACACCATTTTCGCAACTGCCTGGTATCAGCCGTTAGGCTCAGAAGACCCTTTGATCGGAAAGCCCTGCTCCCTATTCGGGAAAAGAATACCCTCTCCGGCCCGACCTGAGACCCTCGACCACACAACCTAAGCTATTGATTCATCACAAGTTAGCACGCGGCGTTTCATTTTGGCATCGCTGTTGCTAAATCTCTCCCTGAGAGGTGGGCTATCAAGGAGTTTCGGTAATGAATGGAATCAAAGTTCTACTCATCCTTTTGCAGGTTCTTCTGCTGACCGCCACTGCTGTGGCACAGAATTACCCAACAGATCAGAACGTCGACTATAGCGATTTGATCCATCGCTACCCCGGACTGACCAACTCGGCGGGGAGCGACAAATACAAATCGAGCTACAATGCACAAGATTCAACGGCGCGGCTTGAACAGGCGAGCCCTGCATCCGCGCAAATGCTCGAGAAGCAGGCGGTCAATTCGAGCCGGCGCGACTCGATCGGGCTGTTCGGCTACGACCTCTTTGCCAGAGGGGGCACGACGCTTGAGATCCCGCAGAGCCTCGCTTTGCCGGATGACTATCGCCTCGGTCCCGGTGATAATCTGATCATCAAGTTATGGGGACGGATTGAACAGGAGTATGACCTCACTGTGGATCGCCAGGGAGCGATTTTCATACCGAAGGTGGGCGAGATCCCGGTTTGGGGACTGGACATCGAGTCGGCCCGTAACAGGATCAACGCGCAGCTCTCCAAATCATTCAGCGACTTTCGACTATCTGTCACACTCGGCAAGCTAAAATCGATTCAGGTATTCGTCTTTGGCGAAGTGAAGTATCCGGGCAGCTACAGCGTCAACTCGCTTGCGACGTTGTTCTCAACGCTGTACCTCGCAGGCGGTCCCACCGAGCGCGGGAGCCTGCGGCAGATCAGACTGCTGCGCAATGGCGAACAGAGCGTGACGGTCGATCTTTACCAGTTCCTGCTCTTCGGCAAGAACGTGGGCGCAGTCTCGCTACAGTCAGGCGATGTAATCTTTGTCGAGGTGGTCGGCAAACGTGCCAGCATCACCGGGGCGGTGAAGCGACCTGCGATTTATGAGATCCTCGGCAACGAAACGATCAACGACCTGTTGACACTCGCAGGCGGTCCGTTGCCGAATGCTTACCTCGAAAAGGTTCGAGTGGATCGCATCACGAGCGAGGATGCCTATAGCGTCATCGATTTGAACCTGCGGGATGAAACTTCTACCGAAAAAGAATTCACTATCGAGGATGGCGATCGGGTTTTTGTGGAGAAAATCACCGACTCGCGCGAAGGGGTTGTATACCTCGAGGGCAAATTTCGCCATCCCGGTGTCTACGAGTATCATGAAGGGCTTACGGTCGGGGGACTGCTCCAACAGGGCTTCGAGCTGGATCAAAGCGCTTACCGGGGTCGCATCGACATCCTCAGGCGGCAGGCCGGCAATGACACTCTCCTGATCGCAGTTGATCCCGACAAAGTTATCTCCGGAGAAGATGACGTCTCGCTTCAGCCGAACGACCGGCTCATTGCCTACTCACAGGAGCAGGTTGCGGCGCCACGACAGGTATCTATCTACGGCATGGTGTCCCGGCCGGGCGAGTATCCCTACTACTCCGGGATGAAGGTCTCAGACCTGATTTTCCGTGCGGGTGATCTGAGCGCTTCCGCTTACCCGCTGAGGGTTGAACTGGCTCGCACCAGGGATGACGGTACCAAGGAAGTGCTCTATGCTTCACTCGACGAGCCGCAGGGCAACCTATCGCTGCAGAACAACGACAAATTATTCGTGCGCCAGATTCCCGGATGGGAAGAGCGCGACATGGTGACCATCGAGGGAGAGGTCACCTTTCCTGGAAAGTATGTCATCACTGATGACATGAACTCCCTCTACTCCTTGATACAACGTGCTGGTGGTTTGACCGCGGATGCGTTCGCCACCGGCACGGTGTTTACGCGCGCCTCACTCGTTGATGACATGAAGCGCCGTGGAGTTGACAAGTTAATCAACCGCTCAGCGGAGTTAGTCAGGGACGACAGCGGCAGAGTCCTGGTGGATTCGAGCATGCTGGCCCGCGACAACGTGATGTCCAATCGCATCATCGTGAACGGGAAAGAGCTCCTGATGCGGAACAATCTCGAGTACGATATCGCACTGCAGGATGGGGATCATATCTACATCCCGAGTAAGCCTGCGGGCGTCCAGGTACTGGGGGCGGTACCCGCCATCAGCACCATCACCTACAGGAATGACCGAAGGGTTGGCTACTATCTCCAGAGTGCCGGAGGGTTCCTGCCCAATGCGGATAAGAGCCACATCCAGCTGATTAAGGCGGATGGCACGATCAACTCTGGCTCCGGCGTGATGCGGGAGAAGGTTGACCTCGGTGACGCGATCTTTGTCCCGACCAGGATCAAGAAAGACCGCGACTGGCTCAAGATCTTCTCAACGACCGCATCGGTTGCAGCCAGTCTCGCCACAACCATCTTCGTGATTGACAGATTATAGGAGGGCCAGGATGAAGTATCTTCTTATCGCAGGTGCACGGCCGAATTTCATGAAGCTCGCCCCGCTGTGGCGGGCAATGAAAGCTGACCCGATTCACTTCGAGCCGGTCATCGTCCATACCGGACAGCACTACGACACGAAAATGTCGCAGGTCTTCTTCGATGAGCTTGACCTGCCCAAACCAGATATCTTTCTCGGCATCTCCGCCGGATCACATACACAGCAAACCGCACGAATCATGCTCGAATTTGAGAAGGTACTCCTCGAACAGGTCCCCGACGGAGTCATCGTCTTTGGCGATGTCAACTCCACCACTGCTGCCGCTCTGGTGGCGGCCAAGGAGCACTATCCGGTGATCCATGTGGAGGCCGGACTACGTTCGCGCGATCGTGCGATGCCGGAGGAACTGAACAGGATCGTAACCGACCACCTCTCCGACTTACTGCTCACGACGTGTGAAGATGCAAACGAAAACCTGATCGGAGAAGGAATCGAGGAGTCGCGGATTCACTTCGTAGGCAACATCATGATCGACTCCCTGCATGCATCGCTGGCCAAAGCAGAAGCATCCGAAATCTGTAACCGCCTTGGCTTGACGCGGCAGGGTTACATCCTGGTTACCCTGCATCGCCCCGCCAACGTCGATGACACCGGAAGTCTGCGTGAACTCGTGCAGACTCTGTTCGATACAGCCCAGCGGATGCCGGTTGTTTTTCCGGTTCATCCACGCACCCGGAAGAACCTCGAAGCAGCCGGATTATGGGACACTCTTACTGAGTGCACCGAGATCAGTCTGATCGAACCGCTCGGCTACCTCGACTTCCTGCGGCTGGAGAAGGACGCGCGCGTGATCATGACAGACTCGGGCGGATTGCAGGAGGAATCGACCGTGCTCGGCGTGCCCTGCCTTACGATGCGCGAGAGCACCGAACGGCCGGTGACGATCACTCACGGGACAAACCTGCTGGTGGGCACCGACCGCAGCGTGGTGCTGGCCGCTCTGGACCAGGTTCTTGCCACTACGGTAGCCGCTCATCCGATTCCGCCACTGTGGGACGGTAACACCGCGGCTCGCATCTGCGCGCTGCTTAGTGGAAGCGGGGTTACCGAGCAACAACCTGACGTTCAGCTCGAACTCGAAGAGGTGCTCGCATGAGCAAGGCGCAGTCAAAGGTGCCGATTCTCTGCCTCTCAACACAAGATTTCGACGACCTCTGGACTCGCAAGCAAAGGTTTATGACGAATTTTGCGCGTGAGGGCCATCAGGTGCTCTACGTGGAAACGCAGTGGCACATCCTGACTTACCTCAAACGTCTATCCGGCAATGTTGGCCGGGCCATCAGATTCCTGAAGAAACCGCGCGTGGTTGAACCCAACCTCTACGTCGTTACGCCGCCGCTGCTGCTACCATTCTTTCAGATGTTCACAGCCCTGGCGGTGGTGAACAACCTCGTTATGGGGATCTACCTGCGCCGGGTTTGCGCTCGCCTCGGGATAAAAAGCCCGCTGGTCTATACCTATGTCCCCTACTCGCACCTTGCCATCAAGATGATCGGCAGCAGCAACGTGTTGTACGAAAAAGTTGATGACCTGTCCGCCGCGGAGGGATTGGTCAAAAAGAGCACCGTTCAGAAGCTCGAGGCGAAGCTCCTCAAGATCACGAACGCGGTGGTTGTGACCGCGACCAAGTTGAAGACGATGCTTGCAGGCAAGCACGAGAATGTCGAAGTCATACCGAATGCCTGCGAAGTTTCTCACTTCCGCAAGGCGATGACCGCAGCGGTCGCCGATGAGATTGCCGCCATTCCGCAACCACGAATCGGTTTCGTTGGAATGTTCGCGTACTGGCTCGATCAGGACCTGATCGCGCATCTCGCCGATTCCTATCGGTCGTGGCAGTTCATCTTCATCGGCCCCGTCTCAACGAACACCGAGAAGTTGCGACGCTACCCGAATATTCACTTCGTGGGGCGCGTACCCTATTCCGAGTTGCCACGCTACATGGCGGGAATCGATGTATTCATTAACCCGTACAAGCGCGACGATGTTGCGGCATCATGTTCGCCGCTGAAGGTCTTCGAGTACCTCGCGGCCGGCCGTCCCGTCGTGAGCGTTCCGATGCCGGAGGTAACCCGCTTCGCGCCAGATCTCGTCATTGCCAACGACTATTTCGATTTTGGAAAAGCTATCAAGTCGCTGTTGGAGCTGAAAGAGCCTGAACGCAGCGCCCTGCAAAACCGATTGACCCATCTCGTCGACGGGGATGACTGGTCTGAGAGATTCCAGCGCACTCGCAAGCTGATTGAAAGGGAGTTTTCGCAGTGAAAATCTGTATCAACGCTCTTCTGGTTGAACCGGGAAAGACCGGCGGCGGTGAAACGTTCCTGGTTAATCTACTCAGGAACCTCTTCAGCATTGACACCGAGAATGAATACCTCGTCCTCGTGACGAGCAGCAACCGGCATCTGTTCGCAACCGCGAATACTCGGGTGGAATTGCGAGAGATACTGAACGGAACCGAGTCAAAACGGACCAGGCTCATGTTCGAGAATTTCAAGCTGCCGGGCTTGTTACGGCGTGAACATGTCGATCTGTTCTACTCGCCCTTCGGCACGCTGCCTTTGTGGTTGCCATGCAAGTCGGTGGTGACGATCCAGAATCTGCTCTACCTCGATTACAAGAACAATGTCCCGTATCGTGGTCGATCGCTGAGATCACGGTTATTCGTGAATTTGCAGGCCCTTTACTACCGGATGCTGACACCGATTACGCTCAGGCGGGCGACGCGCGTCTGGGCGATCTCCAACACGACAGCCTGGCACCTGAAGCGGAGCTTCGGTATCGACGAGCAGAAGACCGAAGTGATTTACGCCGGTGTCGAGTACGAGCGCTTCAATCGCTTGAGAAATGATGCGCCTCAGAGCCCGGTCATCGATGGTCCCTATATCCTCTGCGTGGCACAGCTCTACCCGAACAAGAATTTGGATAAGGTACTTTGTGCATTTCGTGATGTCGTCGACCGCGGGCTCAAGCATAAGCTGGTTATCGTCGGCAATGACTGGCACGGCTACCGCGAGCGGCTCGAAGCGTTTGCCTCCAAGCTGAAACTTGCGGACCGCGTACTGTTCGCTGGCGGCGTATCACACGCTGATCTGCCCCCCTACTTCTGGAACGCGGATCTGTTTCTGCTGGTCTCCAATGTTGAGTCGTTCGGTTTGCCGGTACTGGAAGCGATGGCTGCCGGAGTGCCGGTCATAATCTCGAATCGCTCCGCACTCCCGGAAATCGCGGGAGGAGCTGCACTGTTGTCGAGCCTGGAACAGAACAACCATCTCGCAGAGCAGATCCTCAAAGTACTCCAGGACAGAGAACTCTCCGACGGCTTGCGAATGCTGGGTGACCGGCGTGCACGCAGTTTCGATTGGACCGAAACCGCGGCACGTGCGCTCGACCTGTTCCATAGCGCCGCCGGAATCTCACCGAGAAATTTGATCCATAGGAAGGACACAACCGATGTTCGAGCAAGGACAAGCTCGCACGACCGGGTGGTCGCGCATCAACACATCGCAAACTAGATCGTCGGACCGCAGCCACCAACGAACCTGCGACCGAGCAGTTTGCCCCTCAATTCAAATCGAATCATTCGAAAATCCAGGGAGAGATAGATAATGAAGCAGGTGCTGCAATATCCACGTCGCAACGGACTCGTGTTAGAGGAATGTCCGCACCCCGTCTGCAAAGAGGGTGGGCTGCTGGTAAAGAATAGATTTTCCCTCATCTCGCCCGGCACGGAACGCGCAATCATTGATCTCGCAACCAAGAGTCTCGCGGGTAAGGCACGTTCGCGCCCCGACCTGGTGAAGCAGGTGCTCGACAAGATCAAGACCGAAGGGTTAATGAACACCCTCAACAAAGTGCGGGCGCGGCTGAACGTCCCGATTCCGTTGGGCTACAGCTCATCCGGGGTTGTGACCGAAGTTGGCTCGGGTGTCGCCGACTATGGTGTTGGCGATCGGGTAGCGTGCGCGGGTTTCGGGTACGCCTCCCATGCCGATGAGATCTTCGTTCCGAAGAATCTTGCCGTGCCGCTGCCACAGAACCTGACCTTCGAGGAAGGCGCATTTGTGACCCTCGGTGCAATTGCACTCTGGGGGGTGAGGCAAGCCGGCGTTACGCTGGGTGAGCGAGTTGCTGTTATCGGACTGGGCCTGCTGGGCCAGTTGACGGTGCAGATACTGCGCGCGAGCGGATGCCAGGTGATCGGCGTCGATATCGATCAAACTCGACTCGACGAGACCGCCCGTTTCGGAGCCGAGTTGCTGGTAAACAGCAGCGACGACAACGCCGAGCGGTCGATCTGGCACTTCACTGAAGGCAACGGCGCGGATGCGATCCTGATCACAGCCGCAACCAAATCGTCACAGCCTGTTGAATTCGCTGCGACAATCGCCCGCGATCGCGCTCGTGTCGTGATGGTTGGTGATGTAACCATGAATCTGCCGCGCAAACCGTTTTACGACAAGGAACTCTCCCTGAGCCTCTCGCGCTCTTACGGGCCCGGTAGATATGATTCAACCTATGAGGAACAGGGGCACGACTATCCGATCGGCTATGTGCGCTGGACCGAGAATCGCAACATGCGTGCGTTCCTCGATCTGGTTGCGAGCGGTCGGATTGATGTGAAGTCACTCGTTTCCGACACCGTGGATATTACCGCCGCCGCTACCGCCTTCGAACGGATCGAGGCTGAGAAAGTGCTCGGGATTCTGCTGAAGTATCAGACGGAGGCAGAGCCGACAACGATCCCTACGTCGGTGGCTCCGAGCAGGAGCACGCGAACAGCCGACGGCAAGTTACTGGCAAGTTTCATCGGCGCCGGCAACTTTGCAACGGGCGTGCTGTTGCCTGCGGTCCAGAAGCATCCCGATATCTCACTGCATGCGTTGCATAGTGCGACCCCGAACAAAGCAGTTGCAATGGCGAGCCAGTTCGGTTTCTCGTCAACTGCCGGCTCTACCGAGGAGATCCTCCGCGATCCGGACACTGATCTCGTGTTCATCGCGACGCCGCATAACCTGCACGCTCAGCAGGTGATCGACGCACTGAAGGCTGGGAAGAGTGTCTTTGTCGAAAAGCCGCTGTGTCTGACAATGGCTGAACTGGGCGAGATTCGCTATGCCCAGTCGCAGTCAGGGGCACCATTGATGGTAGGATTCAATCGGCGCTTCGCTCCGGCGATTGCCGCGATAATGACCGAAATCGGCGAGAGCCCGATGCCGATGATTGTCGATTATACGATCAATGCAGGTTTCATTCCTAAATCATCCTGGATTCAGGACGATAAGATTGGTGGAGGAAGAATTCGTGGCGAGGTTTGCCACTTCATTGATCTGATAACCTGGATCACTTCCTCACAGGTGGAAAGAGTCAATACCGTAGGCGTGACCGGCTCTAAAGGTGGCTATCTAACTTCTGACAATATCACGATGCAGTGCCAGTTAACCAACGGATCGATCGCGTCGATCACATACACCGCGATGGGCGACAAGTCTTACCCCAAAGAAAGTATGACAATTTTCTCCAACGGACGTGTGATCACCATGTCTGATTTCCGCACCGCCACCCTGACTGCCGACGGCAAGAGCAAAACACTCTACTCGGGAGCGCAGGAGAAAGGATTCGGCGGAGAAATCGCACACCTGGCACAGATAGTCAGATCAGGGCAAACCGCTTCGGAACTGGAATCTTATTTCCATTCCACCGCGGCTACGCTGGCGGCACTTCAATCCCTGAAGACGGGAGAACCTGTTCAGGTAGCGTGATCAGAGACGGCAGGATACAACGATGAAACGACCACTTCGAATCCTCTACATCAGTCACTACTACAAGCCGGAGGTAAACGCTCCCGCTGTCAGAGTGTCGGGTCTCGCACGTGTCTGGTCGCAGCGTGGCCACCGCGTTACGGTACTGACCGGATTCCCGAATCATCCGACCGGGATCATCCCCGAGGAATACCGTGGTAAGATCAGTGCCACCGAAGCTGACGGTCCTGTGCGGGTTCTGCGAACCTGGCTTTATGCGACCGCCAATAAAGGATTCGCGAAACGGATTCTCAACTATCTCTCCTTTATGGTCTCAGCGGTCATCTCAGGAATGCTCCGTTCCGGAGAGCAGGATATCATCATTGCGACTTCACCTCAGTTCTTTGTGGCTATAGCCGGATATCTGCTCAGCCGTATCAAGCGCATTCCGTTCATCTTCGAAGTTCGGGATGTCTGGCCGGAGGAGATCGTCGCGGTTGGCGCGATGAGGCGTGGGCTGGTAATCAAGCTGCTCGAGCGAGTCGAGATGTTTCTCTACCGCAAGGCTGCACTGATAGTCGCCGTCGCTCAGGGAACGATTGAGATCCTCTCAGCACGCGGCGTTCCGGTCGAAAAGATGATCCTCTGTCCCAATGGCGTGGACATCGAGGAATTCGAGGGATTGACCGACAATCACGAGATTCGAGATCAGCATAACCTGAATGGCCATTTCCTGGTGTCGTACATCGGAACGCACGGCATGGCCCATAACCTGCAGACAATCCTGAAAGCCGCGGATCACCTGCGTCACGAGGAGGAAATCCGCTTCATGTTCGTCGGGGACGGTGCCGACAAATCAAACCTCCAGAGGATCAAGGAGGACCTGCGGCTGGATAATGTGACATTCGTACCGCAGCAGCCGCGCGAGATAGTGCCCCGCTACTATGCGACTTCCGACATCTGTCTGGTGCCGCTCAGAACGGCGGGGTTATTCACCAAGAACATTCCATCCAAGATTTATGAAGTCATGGCTTGCGGCAAACCGATAGTGATAGGCACGCATGGTGAATCGCGTAAGCTGGTCGAGGAGGCCGGAGCGGGAGTTGCCGTTGAGCCGGATGACGATAAGGAACTGGCGGACGCGATTATGCAACTGTTCCGCGATCGCAACCGCACGATAAAACTCGGTGCCAACGGTCGGAGGTATGCCGAGCAACACTGCCGGCGCTCCGAGATCGCCGACAGGTATATCAATCGCTTGCAGGAATTGGCCTCGTAGGGATCAACAATGCCGGTATTTCGCAACAATATATCGCGCCTGCGCAAGCTGCATTATGCATTCGACGTGCTGCTTACTCTCGGCGCTTTGCTTGTCGCCGGCATTTCGCAGCGCCTGATCAACGGGCTGGACCCGCTGATCCCCCCCTACCAACTGGTCAACTACCAGCACGCGCTGTTGATCCTGCTGATCCTGAGCGTACTGATTTATCTCCGCGGGGAACGCTACGTCTATCGACTCAAGCAGGTCCGTGAGGTAGCGGGTGAAGTGTTCGGGTTGGTGTTCTACTCAAGTATCATTTTCCTCGTCTGCAATTACATCCTGAAGCTGGCGGTGATGCCCCGGTCGCAGTTCCTTTCGTTCGTCGCGATCGACTTTGTGCTCCTGTTCGGTCTGAGGATGGTTATCCTCGAAGTCTTGCAGCACATCAGGTCGCGAGGATACAATGCGCAGAGAACCCTCGTGGTTGGAACACGGGAGCGGGTGCGCAAAGTGGTCGACACGGTGCAAAGCCAGAAGCAGTGGGGCCTGCGGGTTGCCGGTCTGCTCTCACTCGACCCGGTTAACACTCTCTACCGCTACCGTGATATTCCGCTGATGGGTGATATCTCGGTGCTTCCTGACGTATTGCGCGAACACCACATCGACTACGTCTTCTTCAGCGTACCGAGCAACCGCCTCGATTCGATTCGTGATGCGATGTTGATCTGCGAGCGCATGGGTGTGATGATCTGCCTGCAGGCAGACTTCATCGATCTCACCTTCTCGCGTTACCACACTACAGATTTCGCGGGTACGCCCGCAATCGTCTACTCGCGCGAGCCGGAGCCAACCGCCGCAAGAGTCGCCAAAGAATTGATCGACCGCGTCGCCGCAGTTGTCGGTCTGATTGTGGCGTCACCGGTGTTTGTGACGATCGCGGCGCTGATCAAGCTGACTTCACGAGGACCGGTTTTCTTCCGGCAAGAGCGTTGCGGGTTGCATGGCCGCAGATTTAAAGTCTTCAAATTCAGAACTATGGTACCCGATGCCGAGGCGCTCCGCGCTTCACTGCAGGACCAAAATGAAATGGATGGACCGGCATTCAAAATCAAGAACGATCCTCGCATCACCGGGGTGGGACGGATCCTCCGCAAGCTCTCGCTCGACGAGTTGCCGCAGCTGATCAACGTTGCGCGTGGCGAAATGTCGCTGGTGGGCCCGCGGCCGCCGTTACCGACCGAAGTCCGCGAGTACGATATCTGGCAACGCGGAAATTATCGATGAAACCGGGAATCACGTGCTTGTGGCAGGTGGGTGACCGGAATGATTCGACTTTCGAACAATGGATGCGTCAAGATCTGGAGTATATCGATAACTGGTCACTGGCGCTGGACGCCAAAATCTTGCTGCGAACGATTCCTGCGGTGATCAACGCGACAGGAAGATGATGCCGACCGGGAGTTACTCCTCAGTCCCCTTCTCGATAATTTTCGTAGTCAACTGTCCCCCATTTTCACAGTAGTCTTTCAGCAACAGAATATAGGCGTGCCAACCCTGCATGTAGTCGCGCTGCGGCTTTCCCTCCGGGAAACCTGAGTGTCGCAGGTTAACACGCGTACGCTCACCGATGCGGGTCAACTCCCAACTGACGTTATCGCCCCCCTCTTGAGCATCATCACGCCAGCTATAAACCAGTTTCTTGTTCTCAACGGCTTCGATGATCTCCTGCGGGCCGTGCGGATTACCCCTTGCATCTGTCCACCCGGCGGAATACTTAGTGCCGGGCGCCAGCGGTGATTCGACCTCTGCCGTCTCCGAAAACCATTTCTTGAGTTCCTTCTGTCGCGTAAGGGCCTTATAGACCGGTTGATGAACCGTCTCAATGAAGACTTCTCGCTTGACCACTCCCTTGTCGATGCGGTTGTAGTCGCAACGATAGACAGGGCGATTCGTATGAAGCAAGGACTGCAGATTGTAGAGATAAATATGCCAGGCATCCATCATGCCGGTACCCTGCGGGAGCTTCTCGTGCGTCACCAGAAAATCGGTATACTTGCCCATGTCGTCCAGGCGCCACGTGACCTCCGATTCGACTCCGTTGATCGGCCAGGTGAATTTGAGGAGACGATTCGGCTCCAGCGAAGTGATAACTCCCTTGATCTCTTTTTCGTCGAAGGTCTTTGCGACGCTGTTGTTGCCGGAGAACTTGACGGTCCCGCGCAGCTTCGGGTTAACCTCTGCGCTGTTGCAGAACCAGATTGCCAGGCGGATCGGGTTGATAACAGTGTCCCAGACCTTCAAGGCGTCGACATTGCATTTGACCTTCAGGCGTATGCGGTTTCTGCTCAGTCCCATAGGATTGCCAATATAGCAAAATCGTAATCTGTTGCAAGCGAAGTCATTACCTTTTATCGCCCCATAGGTCGAGTTTCGTGCGACCGCCTGCGACTCAGGAAACTTCGTGGAGTTTTAGCAGATTCGTATCGCCCTGTATCTTGACCGGCGCCGAGGCCACAATAACCAGCCGATCTCCCTTCTTGACGATCCCCTCCGCCTTCAGACTCTTCTCCACCTGCTCTATCATATGGTCCACTGAATTGAGGTGCCGCAGATAACGGGGGATCACTCCCCGATAGAGGCTCATCCGCGAGAGCGAATGCCGGTGCGGCGTATAGGCGATGATCGGGACATTGGCGTGTTGCTTGGAGACGAGGCGTGCTGAAAGCCCGGACTGGGTAAAGCAGGCAATCAACTTGGCATCGATATCGGTTGCCATTTCGACAGCAGCTATCGAGATAGCGACCGGCAACTCAAGCGTCTCCCGTCCTCCGAGCAGGACCTCCGGATCGAACGCCTCCCGCATCCGTTGTTCGGTCGTGAGTGCAATCGAGCGCATCATCCTGACCGCTTCGACCGGATACTTGCCGGCTGCGGTCTCGGCCGATAGCATCACACAATCCGTTCCGTCATAGATCGCATTCGCAACATCGGAGACCTCCGCGCGGGTAGGAGTAACCTGGTCCGTCATCGATTCAAGCATCTGGGTTGCCGTGATCACCGGAACGCTCTGCTCATTGGCACGGGCGATGATATCCTTCTGAATTGCAGGCACCTTATCGACACGAATCTCGATACCAAGATCACCGCGGGCAACCATGACGGCGTCTGATTCCGCCAGAATCTCATCCAGGTTGGTCACTGCCTGCGGCTTCTCCAGTTTGCTGATCACCGGGATTTCGCCGTTCGCCTTTCTGATCAGGGCCTTCAGCCTGCGGACATCCTCGCCGCTGCGAACAAAGGACAACGCGACATAGTCGACACCGGCAGCCAAACCGAATTTGAGATCAAAATGGTCTTTCGGAGTCATCGACGGGAGAGACAGGTTTGACTCCGGGACATTGACACCCTTGTGCGCCTTGAGCCGGCCACCTTTAATGATCTCCGTTTCGATCTGCTCCCTGCCGCTTCTCGTAACGCGCAACTGGAGCAGGCCATCATCGAGGTAGAGCAGTTCCCCAACCTTGATCTCCGGGATCACTTCGGCCGGAGAGGCTGATACCCGTCCCGGAATACCCTCGATTTGCTCGCGGCAAATCGTGAGCTTCCCCCCTTCCTTCAGCTCGATCGAGCCGCCGCTGATCGCGCCTATCCTGATCTTCGGACCGGTAAGGTCCTGCAGGATAGCGATCGGCTGCTTCAGTCGTCTGGAGACTTTCCTGATGCGAGATATCAGTTTTGCATGGTACTCGTGGCTGCCGTGCGAGAAATTGAGCCGTGCGACCGACATTCCGGCTCGCGCCAATTCCTCGATGACCTTTTCCGAGTCGCTCGCGGGTCCGAGGGTACAGATGATTTTTGTAGCTACGAAGTCATTGAGTAATGTCATCGCCCTCAAAAGAGGGATTGCATGCGTTGTTGTCAAGGTGTTTGCAGAAAAGGGAGTTCGAATCGCCGCCGGAAACGGTTTTGCACAGGCCCGGCTGCGATCTCGTATCACTTCCGATAGCTGATTGACGAAGCGACTAGATAAGCATAGATTCTGAGTTCCTATGAAGAAATCTGATGCAAAGACGCGAATAGGCGAGCTGAGCGAACAGCTCCATCATCACAATTATCGCTATTACATCCTCGATGATCCGGAGATCACCGATGCCGAGTACGATCGTCTCTTCGACGAGCTAGCGCAGTTAGAGGAGCAATACCCGGACTTGAAGCGCGCTGATTCGCCGACGCAGCGGGTTGGAGCGCCGGTTGCTTCGGCATTTCGATCGGTTAGGCGCGAGATTCCGATGCTCTCGCTGAGCAAGGCTACCAAACCGGACGAATTTGCTGATTTTGACCGCCGGGTGCGCGAAATTTTGAAAGGTGATCCTGATACGGTGGAATATCTGACCGAGCCGAAGCTGGATGGTCTTGCGGTTGAACTGCTTTTTGAGGATGGAGTTTTGACGCTTGGCCTGACTCGTGGCGACGGAGTCACCGGCGAGGATGTCACCGACAATCTGCGAACGATCAGAAATATTCCCCTCAAGTTGCGTGCGAAGGCCCCGAAGATCCTCGAGGTGAGGGGCGAAGTGATCATGACCAAGCAGGACTTTGCTGAACTGAATCGCCGCCGCGAGCAGGAAGGTCAGGAGCTGTATGCCAATCCGCGCAATACGGCGGCGGGCTCGGTACGGCAGCTTGATTCGTCAATTACGGCGTCGCGTAACCTGCGTTTCTACGCGCACGGTGTCGGTCGCCTGGAGGGCGTGGAAGTCGAAAATCAGTGGCAGTTGCTGCATTTGCTCAGACAGGCTGGCTTTGAGACGAGTCCCGGCGCGAAAGTCGTCTATCTGCCGGAGGATGTTTTTCAGCAGTTCAAGCAATTGGAGAAGAACCGAAACGAAATGGAGTTCGACATCGACGGCATGGTGGTCAAAGTCAATTCTTTCCGCCAGCAACAGAAGCTCGGTGTCTTGTCTCGTTCTCCGCGCTGGGCCGTGGCCATGAAATTCCCGCCGCAGCAGGAAGAGACTACCGTGGAGGATATCCAGGTGCAGGTAGGCAGAACCGGCACCCTTACTCCGGTGGCGCACCTGAAACCGGTCAAAGTCGGTGGTGTCGAAGTCAAACGCGCGACGTTGCACAACTATGATGAAGTTAAGCGAAAAGATATCCGTATCGGCGACCACGTGATCGTGCAGCGCGCCGGGGATGTGATCCCGGAGGTCGTGAAACCTGTCACCTCGAGACGCACAGGCAAAGAACGTCAATTTGAAATGCCGGATCGTTGTCCGGTCTGCGCCAGCCAGGTCGTGCGCGCCGAGGGTGAAGCCGCCTACCGTTGTCCCAATATCACCTGCCCCGCGCAGGTGCTGGAGAGGATCATACACTTCGCTTCGAAAGGCGGTGTGAACGTCGATGGACTTGGTCCGAAGTTGATCGAGCAGATGTTGAATCAGGAGCTTATCGAGAACGTGGCCGATCTCTATTTCGTAAAGCAAGAACAGTTGCAGGAACTTGAGCGCATGGCAGAGAAATCGGCGGAGAACCTGATCAACGCAATCGCGAAGAGCAAGGAAGCCGACCTGCCGCATCTGATCGCGGCCCTGGGGATTCCAAATGTAGGCGAGCACGCGGCGAGCGTTCTGGCGGAGAGTTTCGGGAGTATCGACAAATTGCAAGTTGCCACGACTGAAACGCTCAGTGAGATTGAGGGGATCGGGCCGATCGTGGCCGAGAGTATACATGAATTCTTCGCGAACGAGCAAAACCGCACAATCATCACGCGGCTTGCGGAGGCGTGGGGAAAACTGCCGGAGTTCAAAGTAGCGGCGGGGCCGAAACCGCTCAAGGATAAGACATTCGTCCTGACCGGCGGGATGGAAAAATATTCGCGCGATCAAGCCAAGAAACGCTTGATTGATCTGGGCGCCAAGGTAACATCGAGCGTTTCCAAAAAGACCGACTACGTGGTCGCTGGTGCCGATCCGGGCTCGAAGCTCGAGAAAGCTGAGAAGCTGGGCGTCACGGTGCTGGATGAGGCGCAGTTCCTGCAGTTGATCGGCGATGAGTAGTTCCGGTCAGGTTATTCGAATTTGATGGGAGTTGAGAGTTTTGCCTGCACGGCTTAGAAAAGTCTGGATAGCAATTAAAACCATTCTAAATCGCGCCTTCATTGACGACCCCGTGCCGTCGTTTTCCGCTTCAATCTCCTTCTATGCAATCCTCTCGTTCCTGCCATTCATGATCCTGATGACTTCGATCTTCGGCTTCTTCGTAGCTTCATCGCAGGAAGCCCTTCGGGAGATCTCCGAGTTCATCACGAGGTTGCTGCCGGTCACTGCCACCGACACGGTGGAATTGTTTTTCTCGACGATCAAGGGCAGAACGATTTATGGTATCATCGGTCTGATCGGCCTGTTGTGGGCGAGTCAGCGCATCTTTTCTGAGCTTGAATATTCACTGAACAAGATCTGGCGCTGTTATGATTCCCGCACGATTCTGAAATCCAAGTTGTTTGCGCTGACATCGGTGCCGGTTGGAATTCTCTTCGTGCTGGCTTCGATGTTCATCACCAGCTTGCTGCGTGCTGCGCAACGCGGAACTATTCCAGTGCTCAATTTCTCGCTGGTCGACCTACCTCTCATTGGACAGATATTGCCGGTGCTGATCCCGATTTTCCTTTCGACTCTTCTCTTCACGGCGGTCTACTATCTGCTGCCGGGGAAATGGAATCATTTCCAGAATGCGTTTATCGGTGCGTCTGTTGCGGCGATCCTCTGGGAAGTTGCCAAATGGTTGTTTGAGTACTATGTGAAGAGTTTCGGCAAAGATCTGACGATCTATGGGTCGTTTACTTCGGTGGCGCTGTTGTTCTTGTGGGTTTACTACTCCTCTTTCGTGTTCCTGTTCGGGGCGGAGGTGGGTTCGTATCTGCAGGAACAGAAGGAGAGAGAAATGGATAGAGCCCTGGCTCGCGATGGCGAGTAGGGCTCTATCATTCTACTACAGTCAAGTTGGTCGGTACTTTGTGCTCAGTACGCCAACTCTTACTCCACGACAAATCTAAATATGTTCGAGGTGATTTGCAACCGCTTTTGCGACGTCAAGGGTGGACGATTTACCGCCCATGTCGTATGTGAGCGTCTTCTTCTCCTCGATTACCGCGGCGATGGCATGTTCAAGCCTTTCAGCCTGCTTGCTCTCGCCAAGCCATTCCAGCATCAGACGTGATGTCAACAGCATCGCCATCGGATTCACGCGATATTGTCCGGCATACTTCGGCGCCGAACCATGCGTCGGCTCAAAGACGGCGTAGTTGTCACCGATGTTGCCCGAAGAAGCAAATCCGAGTCCGCCGACCAATTGGGCACAGAGATCGGAGATAATATCACCGAACATATTCGAAGTGACGATCACCGAATAATCGAGTGGGTTCTTGATCAACCACATGCACAAGGCATCGATATTGGTCTCCCACAACTCGATGCCGGGATAGTCTTTGGCGACTTCGCGTGCAGTGCGGACGAACAGCCCGGAAGTTTCACGGATAACGTTTGGCTTCTCGACCACGGTTACGGTCTTCTTGCCGGTCTTCCGAGCGTACTCAAAGGCATCACGGACGATGTTCCGCGAAGCCGTTTTGGTGATCAGGCGGCATGACATCGCCACTTCATTCTCCGGCTGCTCGGCGAAGCGGGTCATCTTCTTGTTGTTCTTAGTGAGTACTTCCCGCACATCTTGCGGAATCGGGAAAAACTCGATGCCGGCGTAAAGATCCTCGGTGTTCTCACGAAAAACTGTGATGTCGATGCCATCCTTGTAATTCAGCGGATTGCCCTTGTAGGCTTTGCAGGGACGCAGGTTGGTGCGCAGGTTAAATTCCTGCCGCAGTCGCACGATCGGTGAGGAGTAAACCAGGCCTTTGCCCTGCAACTCCTTCACCAGTTCCGATTCGCACTCTTCCTTGGGCTTGGAAGTAATCGCGCCAAAGAGCGCGCAGTCTGTGTTCTTGAGGATATCGATTGTGCGTTTCGGCAGCGGATCTCCCTCTTTGCACCAAAATTCCCAGCCGATATCCGCGTGGGTGTATTCGGCATCGAAGTCCAGCTTGTCGAGGACTATCTTTGCAGCCTCCATGACATCAACACCGACACCATCACCGGGCATCCAGGCAATCTTATACTTAGCCATCTTAATTCCTTCTCAGTTCCTTAGCTTTTTTGAGTCCACTGCCGCGGGGCAGTCAAATGGTCGATTCAGCTTCTCTATCTGATGGCTACGGTGAGGGCGAAACGATGAACGTCACCCAAATCTGAGCCATACGGCACAAACGCGTAGTCAACTTGCCAGACAGATTGCATAAATCCGACTCCAAAAGCAAGGTCTTCCTCATCATAACCGGCCTTGTAGCCGGCGCGCAGTGCGAGGAAGTCACCGAAGGTCCGTTCTGCACCGAGGTTGAAGCGGGTATCAGATTCCTTCGGCAGGGCGACATCCGCGCTGAGCGTGGTCTGCGAGAAATGCGCGGCGATGCCACCGGAGAAGGTTACAGGAAGGTCGATTTCATCGTTGAAGAATTTCGGTTTGCTACCGAGGTTACGGACAGCGGCGCCCAGGCTGAAGATTGGTGTCGCCTGAAACTGCACACCCGCGTCCATGAGGAAGGCATCCGCCGTCTGATCGCCTATCTTTTCAGCGGCGTAGCGTGCAGTTGCGCCGGCACGCAGCTTTTCGTTCAACGCCAGAGCATATGATGCAAAAACCGCTATGTCTTGTGAATCGAAGAGGGTTGACGGCTCCTCGGTCGGACCGGTGCGTCCCTCAATATCGGCGATCTTGAAATAGTCGAGCCCCAGTGCCAGCCCGCCACCAAAAGCGGGCGTCGAGAACCCGACAAATTCGCGGCGCGTGTCGAAGATCCCTTCCTGGTGCACAAACCCTGCAGTGGTAGCTTCTATCTCGGCGATCGCCGCCGGGTTCAACTGGCTGCCGTAAAGGTTGTCTGCCAACGCGATTCCGGCGCCACCCATGGCAGCGTGCCGGGTGCTCATCGAAGACTTGAGGAAATTAAATCCGATCAGCGCAGGGTCCTTTGCTGCTGCGGGAACTGAGAGCAGCATGAGGATAACTGCGGCCGACACCGCCATTCCAGTCAGTTTTTTTGTCATCACCTAACGCCTGTGTAAATCAGAATCGCGTGACTAACGGCTGACGATAAGTCCGACTATCGTCTCCCAGCCGCCTAAGTTTCTCTCTTGTTCAACCGCCAAATCGATCTGAAGTTTCAGGCTTCCGAGATCTGACATGAATCCGGCACCGAAAGCCGGCTCGCCTCTCGCCATGCCGCCACGCAACGCCAAACTTGGCACGACTCTGTACTCAACGCCGGCGTAAAGCCCGGCGGATAGTTCTTCATGATATTCGCCATCAACCGCGATCAGTAGTTTGCGGTCCAGCGCCAGCACCGACCCGCCTACCTTGACGATGACCGGTACTTTTTCGGTCACGTCGCTGCCCAGCATCCCCTGCTCATTCCAATAATCTCCCGTACTCCAGGGGTACTTGGCCTCGATATTTCTCACAACAAATGCTAGTCTTACTAAATCAAGCGGGCTTTCCGGTTTGATCACCGATGTCGTATCGAGATGGAGCATGGCACCGAAGTCGAACCCTGCAGAATAAGCGGAGGCAGCCGCGAGCTTCTTATAGTAGTAGCGCGCGTCGCCGCCGATTGTCAGGAAACGACTGAATCTGCGAGAGAAGATGATCGAAGCCGCCATGTCGAGGTTGTCGAGATTCTCCGTTGGTTCACCCCGGGTCGTGCGACCGAGCACATCCTTGACGGTGGCCAACTGCGCGGTAATGCCGAGGGCAGCTTCTCCCCGCACCGGGAAGAGGGCCGCGATCTGCTGCATCGAGCGGCCGAGTGACATGTCGCGGTAGGCCGCGCCGAATGTGATATTTTGCATTTGAGCCGCAGCGCCGGGATTGACGAAGAGGCCATAGATGTCATCCGATACCGCCGTGTAGGCGCCGCCCATTCCGGTCGCACGCGGGCTGAGTTTGATTTCCAGCGGAGTTCCCGCGTAGCCGCCGATCTCTTCCTGTGCAAAAGTGGGTACCGAAAGGATCGTGATTGCCGCAACGGCAGATAATGCTGAGATTATTTTTTTCATCTTACGGTATCACCATGAACTTTCCCCAGATATCGTCACCACCGGTTGACTCTATGTGGTAGAAGTAAATACCTGCCGCCACAATAACGTTGTCACCGTTGCGACCATCCCAGACATCAATGTCGTCATACTGAACATTTGCCTCGCGCGGCACTCCATCCCGGACGATCTTGACGAGGTTATTGGCGAAGTCGTAGATTTTGATGGTCACATCCCCGGCGTTCTTGAGCCTGTAGTGAAATTTCAACTGGCTCTGCTGTTGTGGCGAGAATGGACTGGGGGATGCGTAAGTTTGGTCATCACCATCGGCGTCCTGTTCAATCGCGAAAAACGACCGAAGAATGGTCCAATCCTCAAGATCATTCAACCCTGAGTGTGCAATACCGTCGTCGGTACCGACCCAGACTTCATTCCCGATAACATCCACGCCGTTGACGTAGGTTGAGTCATGAATAAAGCGTCCGCTGACCTGATCGACAATTTGCAGCTTTTCCCATGACACTCCCACATCGGTGCTCATAAACAGCCCGGAGAAGGTGGCGGCAAAAGCGGAGTCTCCGTTAAACGAAAAATTGTAAGCTTCAACATCAGGGAGCGACAATTGCCAGTTGAGCCCGCGGTCGCTGGTCGTGTAGACACCCTGCCTCTGCCCCGCACCGGTGGAGAGTCCGCCGGCGTAGATTACGGTGCTGTCGCCGGTACGCTGCGCCTCGAGCGCGACGATGAAGTTTGCTTCTATCCCCTGCACGTCATCCGGAAGGGTTTGCCCGTAGTAGGAACGCCCCACAAAATCGAACTGGGCAGGATCATTTTGTGCCCGGAACGACACAAAGCTGAGCCCATAGTTGCCGGTAGCAGCCATTCCGAGATCGTCCGTGCCGAAGAACGCCTTACCGCTGTCAACTTCTACACAATATTCCAGCGCCCGGTTGGAAACCGCATCGCCATAGCCGCTAAATACGTCGAAGTTGACTCCACCATTCCTGGTGCGGCGTGCGCCATCGTTGGTGGCTACCCAGATGGCCGAACCGGTATCGTTAAATGCCTGGCTGAACTCGATGTCGTACGGGGTGATCGCCGGGGGACCAACGAGGTAGTGTTCCCAGAACGCTCCACGGTTGGTGCTGCGCAAGACCGCGGGATTGGAACCAACATCCTGCTTGTAAGGATGCACGGCGAGCCAGAACTCATCGGCGGTTGCGGTCACGCCGGAAGTCACCGAGACAACCTTCTGCCCCCAGGTGGCATTGTCGAACAGCGGTAGATGAACCGTGGAATCAAGTGTCGCCGGATCGCTGTAGTAGAGTGCGACGACTCCCGAATCGGTACCGATGGAAACGCGCACGAATTCGTCGCGGCTGGCGATATCGATCGAGTGAATCCTTGTCATCACTTCAGGAAGAGAAGCGCCATTGGGCGGGTAGATTGTCTCCCAGGTTGAACCCAGGTTGGTTGAACGGATCAGACCACCCTGATCGCAGGCGGCCCAGATATCATCACCCCAGAATTCAACCTCCTCGATCTTCTTGCCTGCGCCGGTCGCTTGAGTCGGCTGCGACTGGCTCCAGGTCAAGCCACCATCGGTAGAGAGGACAAAACCCTGGCTCGTTTCAGTGACGTCATCATACATTCCTGCGACGCCGGTATCACCCTTGGCTCCGATCGCGGTGAAGACATCACCGGGGAGTCCGTTATCTTCGAAATAGGTGTTGAAGATGAAGCTTGTATCGACAAAGACGGAGATCCCCATATCTGTAGCGATCCACCAGCGCGAATCACCGCCGTTGGCAATGTCGAAGATACGATTGGAGGCCAGTTTCTTTGAGCGACCGATGTAATAGATGCGCTGGACTCCGCCTGCGCTGCCGGCCCAGACTATCAGGGTGTCATCATGATACGGATCAATCGTGCTGGAGAAGTATCTGCCCCTGAAGCCCGCCGGATCAGATTCACCGTTCGGAACATCGTTCGCAAGACTGTCGTCTGCAAAATCAGCCGCGACTTCAGCATCGATCAAAATATTGTTCCACGAATTGCCCATGTCAGTGGTGTAGGCTAACCCGCTCAGAAAGGTGGGGACAACGATCAGCGAATCGTAAACAGAGATATCGTAGGCGATACGGCCCTGACCGGTGAAACGAATATTCGGGATTTCGATCCAGTCATCTCCTCGATTTGCAGTATAAAAGAGTCCTGCCCCGGTCTGAATTGCCGTTGAGTTAACCATGGCAGCCCACAACTCGTCCCCGACTCGCGCGAGCGCCGATATCTGGTTATCGGGCAATCCGTTGGTTTCATCATACGAACGCCAGGTTGTTCCACCATCTGAAGTGCCCGAGATACCCGCGCCGGTAGCAACCCAGACATAGACTCCGTCATACACGAAGTCGGTCGCGTTATTCTCAAGTAATTCATCTTTTGGATCTTCAAGAATGTACGTTATCCACCCGAACAGAGGAGCTGCCAGGAAGAGAGTGAGGATCAGAACAAGGATTACTCTTTTCATTCAATTTCTCGCTGTAGGTGCGTATGGCCGCACGCTCGCTAGCCATGCAGGAGCGCCACGCCAGGCAATGTGCCGAAACCCGGCGTTCCTTATAAGTTGTTTGCAGTCAATTATCTGCATTCTCTCGGTGCTGGTATTTCGCCAATTTATCGCGTCAGGTCAAGATTTTTCTCAATCGCCGGTAGCGTCGCCGAGACAGGATACAGCATGTTCATTGGCGGTTATGGCTATATTGAATGCTCCAGTGAATGCTCCAGTGAATTCTCCACCAAGCTATCCGAGCGTTTGTTGCGTGGAGCGGGTTTGGAGTTTCCGAGTGACAGCGAGGAATATCAGTAGATATCTCGTCTTCAGCTTTTAGAACGAGTAAACCGGGTTAACGTTTAATCTCAATGTCCTTCAAATCGTCGAATTTCTGCTGCACGATACCCCAGCGAAGCCCGCGATTTGAAACGATAACCGATTTCTTTGTACTCCAGTTTAACAACCAGCGCACGAGCAGAGTTCCAGCCAGAATGATCTCGGCACGCTCAGGATCGAAAGGGATGCGCCTGCGGCGAGCTTCCGCATTCTCAGTCATCATTGCCTCGGTTGTTGCCTCAACCCAATCGGCAGAGAGGCGTGTGCCGTGAATCTTGACCGGGTCGAAGCTTGTTAGCCGATGGAACGCGCCGGCCATGGTTGCGATCGTCCCCCCCGTAACGATCAACTCATACGAGCGCGAGCCATGGAGATCTGGCAAGCCGGGTTCTTCCCCCATCAGGAGCGCCGAGAGATATCCATCCGCGCGTGCCAGATCGAAGTCGGTTACCGGCTGATCAAGCCCGAACAGCTCGGTCAGGCTGACGGCGCCGACTGGAAAGCTGTGCAGAAAACTCGTGGTGGCGCCTTCACCTACCACGATCTCCGTCGAGCCACCACCGACATCCGCCACCACCCGTTTCGACACGACCCGGTCCAATCCCCCACCAGCCGCCATATAGGAAAGGCGCGCTTCTTCTTCTCCGGAGATCACTTCCAGCGTCCAGCCGAATTGTTCGCGGATTTGATCGGCGACCTTATCGCCGTTATCAGCCGCACGAAAGACCTGGGTCCCGACGGCATAGACGTTGTCGACCGCGTGTTCTTCAAGCTTGTTCTGGAGTTCGCTCAACGCTGCGAAGAGGGATTCCTGGTTCTCTTTGCCGATCGCGCCCTGCTGGGTAACGTTCGCCGAAACGCGCGTAGAGATTTTGGTATCGAGGACAACGTGAGCCTCCGATGCCGATTTCTTCTCGACAATCAGAAGCAGGCACGAATTGGAGCCAATGTCTACCGCCGCATATCTATCTGTCACGCTAAGTCCATCGACAGCAGACTCTAATTCCTTAATTCACTGCGAAACTTCTCAGTGAGCGCCGGGACTATCTCGAAGAGGTCACCTACGATCCCGTAGGTAGCGACATTGAAAATCGGCGCATCGGCATCACGATTCACCGCAACGATGGTTCCGGATGACTGCATTCCCACCAGGTGCTGAATCGCGCCCGAAATCCCGATGGCAAAATACAGCTTTGGGTTGACCGTGCGTCCGGTCTGACCAACCTGATGTTTGTAGGGAATCCAGCCGGCATCCACCACTGCACGGGATGCCCCGACCGCGCCACCAACGGCGTCAGCGAGGTCACGGATATGCTTGAAGTTTTCCGGCTCTTTCAGACCGCGACCACCGGCAACGACGATATCGGCCTCAGCCAGGGAAATCTCACCGCTGGTTTCGACTTTACCGGTCTCCACCTGCAGCTTGCTCTCGCGTGATGCCGGTGAAAAGGCTTCCACCGTACCCTGACGGCTATCATCCGGGGTTGCCTCGGCGAAAATCTTCGGTCTGATAGTTGCAATTTGAATATCAGATTTGAATTTCACGGTTTGATGGACCTTGCCACCATAAGCAGGACGGGTCGCAGCGAGGTTGCCGTCCACGATATCAAGGCCGATGCAGTCAGAAGCCAGGCTGTAGCCGAGTATGCCGGCGACGCGACCAACGAGGGCTTTACCATAGAAGTTGGCGACACCGAGGACGACCTGCGGGGATTTGCTCTTGATCAACTCGGCGAAAATTGTCGCGTAGGCATCATCCTTAAACTGCTCGAGCGATTCATCCTCAACCGTGAAACAGACATCGGCTCCGGCGGCGATCGCCTGTTTGCCGGCATCTGCGGTGTTGCTGCCAATCACCAGCGCGCCGAGCTGTCCACCCAGTTTATCTGCCAGCTGACGACCAATATTGAATGCTTCGCGTGTTGCGCCGAGCAGTTCGCTGCCACGCTTCTGTCCGAAGACCACTACTTTGATATCGCTCACTCGTCTGACTCCTTAAGCTTATTGACCGCCATGACGGCTGAATTGTAGACTTTCACAAATGGGACCTTCGCCGCCGCAGCTGCAGTAGCGACATCCTCGTACTCGGGCGAAAACTTTTGAATATCGCCGCCTGAGTAGAACTTAATTTTAATCTTTCCAAACTCTGTGTCAACCGTCTTGAAGGAATACTCCAGCTTCCAGCGCGAGTCTCTTCTCCAGCGAACTCCTGCGGTGGAGGATTCCCGCAGGATGACGCGGGCAAGCTCCTCCGCTGTGGGCTGAGATGCGATGACTGTGAGTTTGTGGGCCGGGCGGTTCTTCTTCATCATGATCGATGTAACAAAGACATCGAGCGCTCCAGACTCCATCAATCGTTGTTGCAAATGCCCGATCTGTTCCGGTGTGGCGTCATCGATGTTTGTTTCGAGAATGATTACCTGATCTGTCGGCATTCCCGGCGGCTCATTGCCGATGATTAGCCGGAGCATGTTCGGGCGTTCGTCGAATTCTGCGGTTCCGGCGCCATAGCCAACCTGTTCAACCACGAAATCGAATCCGGTAGCCGGCTCGGCTAACTCGGTGATGATCGCGGCACCGGTCGGGGTTGTCAGTTCGTGTCCGGAGTCCACCCGTCTGACCGGAAAGCCCCTGGTAATCTCAAGGGTCGCAGGCGCCGGCAGCGGCAGTTTGCCATGAGCCGCCGAAGTTATACCACTTCCCAGCAGCAGCGGAGAAGAGTAGAGCTTCTTGATTCCAAGCTCATGCAGTCCGGCAACCGCACAGACGATATCCCCTATTGCGTCGATCGCGCCAACTTCATGAAAGTGGACTTTCTCGATTGGAATGTTGTGCATTCTGGCTTCCGCAACGCCGATGCGACGGAAAATCGCCACAGCGTTGGCGATAATGAGATCATCCAGGCTGGAGTCCGCCAGAATCTTCTCAATCTGGCTGAGATGACGGTGCGCTTTCTCTTCCCCGTCAGCCACAAACTTGACCCCCAGACCATGCAAACCATGTTTCGGTCGATCCTCGACGATCAACTTGAGTCCCGGCACGTTGAGCTTGTCAAGCTGGCCCTGCAGTGCTTGGGGCGAGCAGCCGGCGGAGATGATGCTTCCCACGATCATATCTCCGGCCGCGCCGGAGAAGCAGTCAAAATAACCTACTCTCATCGCCTGTCTTTCATCTCTTCTCTATCACCGGTCTACTTCCATTGTCTGTCAGCCACTACTGGTCGCCTGAAGTGGATGCAGCGGTCGAAGATGTTGCCGATTGCATGATTCTAATCGCGGCGACGGCTGCACCGAAGCCGTTGTCGATATTGACGACGGTGACACCGGAGGCGCAACTATTCAGCATCGCCAGCAGGGCCGCTATCCCCCCGAAGGAGGCGCCATAACCAACAGAAGTGGGGACTGCTATCACCGGCGCTGCGACCAAGCCGCCAACGACGGAAGGAAGCGCTCCCTCCATTCCCGCGGCTACAATGATCACACTGGCGCCTGCGAGTTGCCTGCTTTCGGCCAGGAGTCTGTGAATCCCGGCAACTCCGGCATCGAAGAGACGCGCAGGCTGATAGCCAAGGACTTCGCAGGTGACCGCGGCTTCCTCCGCTACCGGTACGTCGGACGTGCCGGCGCTGACAACCAGGATACCCGGCTTGAGCGGCTTATCGCTACGGCGCAGATAACCGGCCCGGGCGCGGGGGTTGTACTGCAACTTTGGGATTGTCTTAACGATGACCTCGTAATCGGTTGCGTCGAGTCGCGTAACCAGCAGATCGTGATTGTTCTCGATAATCTTGCGGGAAATCTCGGCGACCTGATCAGCGGACTTGCCCTCGGCGAAAACCACCTCTGGGATGCCGCAACGGGAGAGTCGCCCCAGGTCCACCCTGGCAAAGCCGAGGTTGGTTTGTCCGTGGGCACTGAGCCGCCGGGCGGCTTCCTCCACCGCTACCTCACCCTTTTTCACGCTTTCGAGTAGTTTCTCGATTTCTTCAGCCGAGATCATGCCGCATCGTCCTGCAGCTTCTCATTGATCCGGAAGAGCCCCTCACGGAAATAGTGCTCAATTTCGGCGTAGGTGTTTACCTGGAACACTTCCTGCGGAATCTTTCTCTTCCCTGAGATGCGGCGATAATACCAGCCAATCAGCTTGCGCGAACGCGGGATCCCACGATGTTCACCGAAGATTTCAACGATACGACGGATATGATCAAGACAGACTTCGATCCGCTCCTCGGTTGAGGGAGGATCTGGTGCCAAACCGGTATCCAGCAGGGCCTTCGTTTCCCGAAAGATGAATGGGTTGCCGAGTGTACCCGACGCCAGCATTACGCCGTCGCATCCGGTTTCGTCAAACATCCTGACGGCATCTTCGGCTGAATGGATGTTACCGTTGCCAACAACCGGAATCGAAAGATGTTGCTTCATCTCGGCAATATGTTCCCAGTGGGCTTCCGGCGCGAAAAACTCCGTTTGGGTACGCGCGTGTATCGTAATGTAAGCTGCGCCGTTATCTTCGGCGATCTTTCCAATCTCGAGGTAATTGAGATTCTTCTTGTCCCATCCCGAGCGAATCTTGATCGAAAACGGAATCGAAATGCGCTTCGAGACTGTGGAGACTATCTCTCCCAGCAACTTAGGATTCTTCATCAGGGCGGCGCCACCATTCTTGTCAACCACCTTATGAACGGGGCAGCCGCAATTCAGGTCGACCGAGTCAAATCCTTGATCCTCAACAACTTGAGCACTTTCGGCGAGCCTTTCCGGATTGGTGCCGAAGAGTTGGCAACCCACGTTGGTTTCACCCTCGTACTTTTGCATCATATCGTGGGTCCGGCCATTGTCGCGGACGAGACCCTCAGATGAGATCATCTCAGGAAAAGCGTAATCTGCACCCATTTCCTTAACAATGGAACGGTACGCGGAATCTGACACCCCGGCCAGCGGGGCAGCAAAAACCATACGCTTATCTCTCAAGTTTAGTGGCGTCATGACGAAAATATAACTGAATACGGAGATCGCGGCAAGTTGTTTGCCCCGAACAAGAAAGCGCAGGCAGGTCAAGCGGGACTCACTCAATGTCGATCACAGGGCTGCGATATTGGTTCATTCCGCCGCAACCGATGCAACTTTCGCCGCGAATTTCATCTCGCAATAGTCTTCTCGGTAAAAGCTCGGAAAGGAGCAACAGGAATGCCGGAAGTAGTAGTGAAGGCCGATGATCGCATCATTGAGCGTGTCATAACTGAAAAGGGATTCCTGAGTATCGGAAGAACGAGTGACAATGATATCGTGCTGAACCACCAGGGAGTTTCACGGCAGCATGCCCGCATCGACTTCTCCGGCGACGGCCCGGTGCTCCGCGATCTGCAGAGCCTCAACGGCACCTACGTGAACTCGCAGCGGGTTGAGAAATGTGTTCTCAAGGATGAGGATGTGATTACAGTCGGCAAGTTCAGCCTGGTGTTCTATGTCGACTCCAAGCTTGCAATGAGTATGTCTGATATAGATGGCACATTAGTGCTGCAATCTCCCGAATTGCGGGAATCGCGTGAACACACCGGCCGGAACAGCGTGGCTGAAACTTCAGAAACCAGGCCTATTCCCATTAGTCGAGGAGAAACGCCCGCGTCGGGAAAGGAGCAACGGTAAAATGCCCGAGATTATTGTCAGATTTGCAGACAAGGTGATCGAGCGGGTCGTAAGCGAAAAAGAACGTATAACGATCGGCCGCACCTCAGAGAACGATATCGTTCTCGACAACCGAGGCGTATCGCGTCGGCATGCCCTCATCGAGTTCTCCGAGAAGGGTGCACTGCTGATCGATAACGACAGCCTCAATGGTACATTCGTGAACGAGCGCAAGGTCGCCGAGCAGTACTTGCAGGACAAGGACACGATCACGATCGGCAAGTTCGATCTGGTGTTCTTCAACGATGCTCAACCGACCAAGAAGATGACCGACATGGATGGAACGATGGTGCTCAACACCAGGAAGCAGAAAGAGATGGTGCACCAGGACGAGCAGGATAAGCAACTTGCCCAGGAAGTCGGCAATTCCCTGCTGGTGTCGGTACAGGATGAATCCAGGCGCTTCGTGCTCGAGCGGGAAACAACGACGCTCGGAAAATCATCATTCGCCAATATCAGAGTGGGCGGCTGGCTCACTTCGAAAGTGCAGGCCAAGATCAACGATAACGGCGGCATCTTCACAATCGCGAATGTTGGCAGGAAGAACAAAACCAAGATCAACGGCGAAGCCGTCACTTCGGCAACGCTCAAGAATGGCGATGTCATCGAAGTCGGCAATTCGGCGTTTCGATTCATCCAGGGATAACCCTGATACGTAAGTCAAAGACAGGAATGCAACCGCGCCGTCGTTCGGGGGAGACAGCGATTCACAACATGGAAGAGTAAATGAAGAGTGCCCTAATCTCCGACGTCCACGCAAACCTTGAGGCCCTTATGGCGGTACTTGCCGATGCCGAAGCGCAGAGAGTTGACCAGATTCATTTCCTCGGTGACGCGGTCGGTTACGGCGCCAATCCGAATGAGGTGATCGAACTGATTGACCGGAAGTGCAAAATCAAACTGATGGGTAATCACGATTTCAGCGCACTTGGAAAGCTTGATATCGAGGATTTCAACCCCTTTGCACAGATCGCGATCAACTACACGGCATCTATCCTCTCGGAGAAGTCGTTGAAGACGCTGGCTGCGTTTGAACTCACCGCCGAGGAGGAGCGCTGTCTCTACGTCCACTCTACTCCCAATGAACCGGAGGCGTGGAACTATTGCATAACGGCATCAGACGCCAAATGGCAGTTCAACCACTTCGATCAGGATATCTGCTTCCTCGGACACTCGCATAAACCGTCATTATTCTACCTCGACGATCAGAAAAGCGTTAAAGCGGTGGAGGTCGAGAGCAAGATTGAGCTGCGCCCCGATTGCCGGCATATCGTGAATGTCGGTTCCGTCGGACAGCCGCGCGACGGCGACCCCCGCTCATGTTATGTGGTCTTCGATTCGGCGGCGCGATCGATCGAATTCCGGCGCGTCGAATATGATGTTTCAGCTGCGCAGCAGAAGATGGCGGCAGCCGAGTTACCGTCATTCCTGGTCGACAGGCTGGCTTCAGGGAAGTAGGAACCATGAAAATACCATCGATCAAAACCAAGAGTTTCTCTCTCAGCAATCTCTCCGGCCGGCTGAAGAGTGGTCTGCTTTTCTGGCTGATTACGCTGTTCGTGGTTATCATCTACGTGCAGGATATCCCGCCGCTGCAGAGCCTCGAATACAAGATCGAAGACTCGATTCGTTCATCCAAGGAAGTCGTTGCCGATCGCAGCAAGATTGCGATCGTGGCGATTGACCAGCGCAGTATCGATAAAGTAGGTCAGTGGCCCTGGGATCACGAGAGAATCAGTGACCTGCTGATCACTATCTGTGACTACCAGCCGAAGGCAGTGATGCTGGACTTCCCGCTGCTCGAGAAGGCGGAAGAGATCGTGGCCGGCAATACCGAGCAACTTGCCGAAACGATGAGCCTCTGCGGGAAAATCATTCTGCCGTTTGATATCGTGGTTGCGGAGGAAGGACGCTCCTTGCGTGAAGTCCCTGACTATTTCCATTTCTCCGCCCTCTGGCCGCCACTGAACGCCTCCACCGGCGGTTTACCGAAAGTCGTGGCCGCGTTCATGCCCCCGGAGATCCTCGCCAAGCGGGTGAACGCCGTTGGCTTCCGCTACTTCGAACCAGACGCTGACGAAAAGGTCCGCTCGGCCAACCTCCTGGTTGACTTTGAGGGCAAGGTGTTTGTCTCGGCAGCGGTCCAGATGGCAAATTCCTATCTCGGCTACGGGCCGGATCAGATTCAATACAACAGCGACGGTCAGGTCATCTGCGGCGGACGGATTCTGCCGGTAGACAACAACGGCCGGATGCTGGTGGAGGTGCCGAAGGAAGGAAGCGTTTATGCTACCTACTCGGCAATCGATATTCTCACCGGCGATGCAGACCCGGCGGGACTGCAGGGGCGCGCAATCGTCGTGGCCTCAACCACCCAGGGGTCGTTCCAGTTCGTGCCGACTGCCGTGGGAGGCGACATTCCAAGTTATCGCTATGCCGCAGCTACGGCCCAGACATTGATCAACGATACCGCACCACGTCGGCTCGGCTTGCCCATACCCGCTGATTTGCTGCTCGTGATTGCGATCGGAATCTTCGGCGGCCTGGTGCTGCCACGCATGGGCAAGATGTACCGGCTGATCGCTCTCTTCATCGTGGGATTCATCCTGGCCAACATCAACTACGTGTTGTTCAGTTCAACCAATATTCTGCTCAACGTATTCTATCCACTCGTGACGGTTGTGCTCTGTTTCGGAGCCTCCCTGGCGCTTCGCGGCGTGGAGAAAACCTCCGGCTCGGGTTCGCTGGCCTCATCGCTCGACCTTGAAAAATTACTCGATGGCGAACCGATAGCCACCAGTCGCGATGATGGCGAAGAGCTTGACTTCAGCGACATCCCGATGCGCGTGCTGGAAGATGACAAGCCATCACCCGAAGTCTTCGCCGAGACAATCAGGCTCGATTTCGAGGCGCTGCAACAGGGTGGCGACCTGATTCCGGCAAGCGAATACGCTAAACATGACACGAGCAAGAAGATCGCTCAGCAGCAGCAGGCTGATTCGACGCAGATGCAGGGCGTTCGCCAGGATGTAGCAGAGAGCGAACAGAATGAGACATCGACTTTCATCCCCGACCTGCTCGATGTCGATATGAGCGGGATCCAGCCACCCGATGCTGATTCGGGCGAGATGAAGGAATCACCGCGCAAGCAGCGGAAGATCACGGCTGAACCGCAGTTTGATGCCACTCCGAAACCGGGTAGTGTCGATGAGGAATTGATACTGACCGAAGAAGAAAAGAAAATCTACGGCGTCAAGTTCACCAATGAGGGACAACCGATCTCCTTCGGACGCTACCAGATTATCGAACCGCTCGGCAAAGGAGCGATGGGAACGGTGTACAAGGGCAACGATCCGGCAATCGATCGCCTGGTGGCGCTCAAGACGATCCGCCTCGACTCGATTGCGGATCCGACCGAGATCACCGAATTGAAGGAACGGCTCGCGCGCGAAGCGAAGGCTGCCGGAAACCTTTCGCACCCCAACATCGTCACGATTTACGATTACGGTCTCAGCGGCAACCTGCAATACATTGCGATGGAATTCATTGAGGGTTACACGCTGGAAGCCGTGCTGCGCAGAAATCTGCAACTGAATTATCGAATCCTCGCATCAATCGTGATGCAGGTTTGCTCGGCGCTCGAGTACGCGCACTCGATGGGGATTATCCACCGTGACATCAAGCCCGCCAACATCATGGTGATGGATGGGTTCCGCGTCAAGGTGATGGATTTCGGTATCGCCCACTTCGAGTCATCCTCGATGACCCAGACCGGTGTCGCGATGGGTACGCCCAACTACATCTCACCGGAGCAGCTGCAGGGTAAAGAGGTTACCCCCAGTTCCGATATCTTCTCGCTCGGTGTCGTGTTGTATGAGTTGCTGACGCATCAACGTCCATTCCGCGGCGAGAATATTTCCGCGTTGGTCTACAAGATACTCAATGAAGAGCCACTGACGCCATCGACGGTTGACCCGAAGATTCCGCCGCTCTTTGACCTGATCCTCAGGAAGGCGTTGGCAAAGGATCCGATGGAGCGCTACCGCACTGCGAAAGAGTTCGCATCGGCGCTGGAGGACTTCACGGTATCATTCTCGCGGAAGAAAGCACTAGTGTAGGTGACGGCGCGTTACTGCATCCCTGATAGTATAGTTCGCCAACCAATCATCTTTTGACTGCTGAACCCACGCTCCACAGGATTGCGATGGCAAAAGTCTACCTTCTTCCAAGCTGACTTCTCACATCGACAGTTATGATCGTAGCAGTGTCGCTTCCACAATACGACTCTCTGCATACCATCGCGATTCACGGTTAGCGCAGTGATGAGCTCATTCCGTTGGAGTCTCAACTTCTGGAGGATGCGCCTGGCAATTGCCGTTTGAGTTCACCTATATTCGGACCGACTTCCAAACCACTGGAAGGAACGTTCACCAGGTGAACGTGCTCTGGCATGACCACATAGGCGAGCAATCGAAGTTTGTGCAAGCGACAGTGGCTCACTATCCCATCTACTACGATTTCACGGAAGAGACTATTCGTAAGGACTGGAAGGTCTTTGTGCGTTGAGAAAGTGATGAATCGGGCACGACCATCATGGTCATAGTGTCTTAATCTCATGGAATCCCTCCTTTTGCAGCGATTATTGCTAAATCAGCTATCGAATCTCATGCCCACCTGTTAGGTGGGGTACCAAACCACTGAAAGATCTACCGTGCGAAGTTCCCCTACTCTTCTCCTGCGAGATGCTCGCCGTCGAAGAGCTCTTCGGCCAGAGAGAGCGCCACGCCCGAGAGCATGACCTCCACGCCTAATTTAGAGAAATCTGAGGAAATCAAATCGCGGCTGATGCTGGAATAGAGGGAGCAGGCAGCTTCGCGTTCGACCACCAGACCGGAGATCTTATCTTGCTCCTCCGAAACGAAGGTCACTTCGCCCAGTTCTTCACTCGCAACGAACCCTGAACAGTTGTGAAGCTGCAGATGCGCCCCACCCGTATAGACCACAATCAACGCGCCGGAACTTCTGCCGAGTTGAGTACGGGGATAAATCTCAAGCACCAACGAGCGTCGTTCCTCGGCCTGCGTGATCTTGAACCGGTGATGATCACCCTCCCACGCTGAATCGGTTGCTGCGAGGGTATTGCGAATCTGCTCCAATTCATCGGGGCCGAACACCGTGTCGGCCGACTTGCTCTGGCTCTTATCAGTCATCTTCGCTTCGTTTCTCTTCCGCGTAGGTTAACGTGCTTCGGTTTTGGATGCTACCGTCTCTGAGAGAACACTAGTCAAAGAGCACTAGTTGTTTTTCTCGCTCGACTTGGCCTTGGAGCCATCATCGTCCGCCTGCGTCGCCTTGGAGATCTCATCGGTAGTCTCTTTCATTGAGCGCTTGAAATCACGGATTCCCCTGCCTAGCCCCTGGGCAATATCAGGAATCTTCTTCGCGCCAAAGAGAATCAGCACGATGAGAAAGATGATCAACAGTTCTTGAAAGCCAAGATTTGGCATATTTTTAACTCCTTCGCAACTGGACTACTAAATATAGAACCAGCGAAAGTAGATTACAACGATAACCAGAAATAATACGCTGACAAAGTTAATCTTGAACATCAATCCGAGCGTGAAACTTATCGCGAAGAAATCGACCGTGATCGGGCTGTAGTGGCCATCGTGGATCGTGCCGATATCGATACTCTTCTGGAAGAGCGTCTTGGCGGCGCCATCAGGCAGAAACTGACCGATAATATCTCCAACCAGACCGCCGACAATTGCCGCCAGCAGGAGTGAAAAGATCAGGAAGATTATCTCGTTGCGCCTCAAACGGCTACCCTCGACGAAATTGCAGCCTTGAGCGACTGGAAAACCTGGAGACCATCGGCAGAGCCAAGCAGCCGCTCCGATGCACGTTCGGGATGAGGCATCATCCCAAGGACGTTCCCCGCCCTGTTACAGATACCGGCGATATTGGCGACGCTGCCGTTCGGGTTTGAGTCTGCAGTAATCTCTCCGGCCGCGTTGCAGTAGCGGAATACGATCTGATTGTTCCGCTCAAGCTCGGCGACATCGGCATCGTAAGCGTAGAAGTTGCCCTCTGCGTGGGCGATCGGAATCTTCAGCACATCACCCGCCTCAATCTGATTCGAAAACGGCGTATCGTTGTTCTCGCACCTGATGTACACATGTTTGCAGGCGAAGCGTAGATGATCGTTGCGAAGCATCGCGCCGGGGAGTAGACCTGCTTCCAGCAATACCTGAAAACCATTACAGATGCCGATAAGCAGACCGCCATCGGCGGCGAATTGTTTCACCGACTCCATGACCGGCGAGAACCTCGCAATAGCGCCTGATCGGAGGTAGTCACCATAGGAGAACCCACCCGGCAGAATAATGCAGTCGAAGCCCTGCAATTCGGTATCCTTGTGCCAGACAAACTCCGCCTCTTCACCCAGTTGATCACGAACAACCATTAGAGCATCGTAGTCGCAATTGGAACCGGGAAATGTCACAACTCCGAATCGCACAGAATCACCTCATTTGAAAGCGTCTATTTTCCGGGAATCAGGTATTCACTGACTTTCGAGAATCTCGAACTCTTCGATGACCGGGTTTGCCAGGAGCTTGCGGCAAATTTCCTCTGACTTAGCTTTGAGATCACCTTCAACTTCAGATTTGAAGCTAAGTTCGAAGATCTTGCCGGAACGGACATCCGCTACGTCATTGTAACCCAACTGCTTGAGCGCATGGAGGATTGTAACGCCTTGCGGGTCAAGGACTCCCTCTTTCAGACGGACTCGACAAATCACGCGATTGTCACCGCCATTCTTACCGTTTTTTCCATCTTGCTGGGTCATGTCTCCGGCTCGTTCTTGAGCTGGTCCTGCTCATCATAATTGTTACGTCGCGCTGCTCCAAAAAGTCTAATCCCTTCGCGCACAACGCCAAAGAGCACGTAGCTGGCCATGAAGGGAAAGAGGAACAACCGTGGTCTGATCAACAGCGCAATCAAGAATACAAAAATAAAAAGAAGCCGCCAACGGTTTTCTCTGCGGTCAAAGCGCTCCGGCAGCGAATCATAGGTCACGGTCGAAACCATGAGCGCAGAACAGCCGATCACAATCGTCACCAGGAACTCCGGATACCGAACTTCCTGAAAGTACTTCATGTTGAGGATAACGTAAGAGCAGATTGTGATGGCGGCAATCGGGATCGGGAGGCCAACGAAATGGTCTTTGCGATGCGGGTCTGCCACCACATTGTAGCGGGCCAGCCTGAAGGCGCCTGCCATCAGGTAAACCGCTCCGACCATAAACCCCCAACGGTCGTACGCCTGCAGGCTCGCCGCCAGTGCCAGGAAGGCGGGTGCCAGGCCGAAGGTCACGACATCCGCGAGTGAATCGAGTTCCTTGCCGAATTGACTCGTTGCACCCGACAGGCGTGCCACTCTGCCATCGAGGCCATCGATGAACGCTCCCAGAATCACCAGCCAGGCTGCGCGTGCCGGTTCGCCGTTGTGCGCACTGATAATCGCGAGAAACCCGCAGAGCAGGTTCCCCATCGTGAATGCGCCCGGAAAGATCCCCTTGAATTTATCGCGTCTACGAGAAGCGGCCAATGACGCTCACTCCTCCGGCTACTCGGTCGCCGATTTTGACATCTACCTGTACTTCGGGGTCGAGAAAGATATCGACGCGCGAACCGAATCTGATCAGCCCAAACCGGCTGCCACGGACCACGCTATCCCCGACAGAGAGTCCACAAACAATACGACGGGCCAGGATTCCCGCCACCTGACTGAAACTGACCTCACCGAATCGTGACTTGATCGTAATCTCGGTGCGCTCATTTTCAACCACGGCTTCCGGTTGAAAAGCTTTATGAAACTTGCCGGGCACATGCTGGACGTGGGTCACTTCCCCGCTGATCGGGATGCGATTGACGTGGACATCGAATACCGAGAGAAAGATCGAGACAAGCCGGAACCGGGTGCCAGCAGCATCGCTGCGAATCTCGTTAACGATAATCTTGCCGTCGCCGGGTGAAAGAATAAGTGCTTCCCCTTCCGGTGGGGTACGCTCCGGGTCGCGGAAGAAGTATGTCACGAACAACGCCAGGATCAGCAGCACGGCGGCGATAACATAGGAGGTCACCGACTGCATCGTGATACCCAACAGGAGGAAGAGGGCTACCAGTAACCAAAGCGGGACTATGAATCTGAGACCGTCACGCGCGATCATGAAAGACACTTCTTATAGATCTTGTCTACATTGCGAGTATAATGCCCGAGGTCGAAGCATTCGGAAATATCGGACTCGGAGAGGTACTCGAGCACTTCCTTATCCTGTTTGACCAGGTCTTCGAAACGTTCTGACCCGCGCCAACCCTTCATGGCGTTGCGCTGCACCATCAGGTACGCCTTCTCGCGCGAGCCGCAAGCCTTGGAGAGCTTCAGCAACAAGCGGCCGCTGAACACGAGTCCACCGGTCTTATCGAGGTTCGCCCGCAGGTTCTGCTCGTAGACAGTCAGGTTCCGCATAATCTCGGTGAATTGCTTCAGCATGTAGACTATCAAGATCGTCGAATCGGGCAGAATCACGCGCTCTACCGATGAGTGGGTGATGTCACGTTCATGCCAGAGGGCGACATTTTCGAAAGCTGCGATCATATTCCCGCGCAGGACACGCGCCAGTCCGGCAACGCGCTCACAGGTGATGGGGTTGCGCTTGTGCGGCATCGCAGAAGAACCCTTCTGTCCTTTCGAAAACCCTTCCTCCAGTTCAAGCACCTCAGTTTTTTGCAGGCCCCTGATCTCTGTCGAAAACTTCTCCAGTGATGCTCCCAGCAGCGCGATCGCGGAGAGCAGCTCGGCATGATGATCCCGTTGCACTACCTGCGTCGAAATCACCGCCGGCTCGATTTTCAGTTTTTTGCAGACGCGGGACTCAACCTCCGGATCGAGGTTCGCATAATTTCCCACCGCACCGGAGATTTTTCCAACCGCGGCCTGGGCAAAGGCGCGTTTGATGCGCTCCTGCTGGCGCTGCAATTCTTTGTACCAGAGGAGAAACTTCAAGCCGAGAGTCGTCGGTTCGGCATGGACACCATGCGTGCGACCGATGGCAGGAGTCAACTTGTACTTGAGTGCTTTCTTTTTCACTTCTTTCACAAGCAGGTTGAGCTCCTTCATGACGACCTTACCGGCGTCTTGAATCAACACCCCTTGCGCGGTATCCACGAGGTCTGAGGAGGTCATGCCGAAGTGGAGGTACCTGGCCGAGTCCCCGACGTTTTCAGACACCGAGGTCAGGAACGCGATCACGTCATGTTTGACCTCAGCCTCGATCTCGTCGATTCGTTTGACTGAGAATTTGCTTTTGGCAGCCAGGTCCTTTGCGGCCTTCCGGGGAATGATCCCCATCGCCGCCTGAACATCAGCAACAGCAAGCTCTACCTTGAGCCAGGTTTCGAACTTGTGCTGATCGGTCCAGATGCCACCAATTTCGGGCGTCGTATAGCGATCAATCATCGGCTCTGGACCTTCTCCCAATCCTTGAGGAACTTCTCCAGCCCGATGTCGGTGAGAGGATGCCTGAATAGCTTCTCGATCACCGCGAACGGAATCGTGCAGATATCGGCGCCGATCAGTGCGGCTTGAACCACATGCATGGGGTGACGAACGGAGGCAACCAGCACTTCGGTGTCGTAGGCGTAGTTATCATAGATTTGTACAATCTGTTCGATCAGCTCCATCCCCTCCTGTGAGATATCGTCGAGTCGGCCGATGAATGGCGACACGAAACGCGCTCCCGCTTTAGCGGCAAAAATCGCCTGCGTGGGGGAGAACACGAGGGTCAGATTGACATCGATCGACTCCTCTGCAAATGTCTTGGTTGCCTGGAGACCGGCTTTGGTGCAGGGACACTTCACGACAATATTGTCATGAATCTTCGCCAGCGCGCGCCCCTCCCTCAGCATACCCTCATAGTCTGTGGCGGTAACCTCCGCAGAGATTGGACCATCCACGACTTCGCAGATTTGCCGCAGGATATCTTCGAATTTACCAGATTCCTTCGAAACGAGTGACGGGTTGGTTGTCACTCCATCAAGCACCCCCAGGGATGCAGCCTCCTTGATTTCATCGATATTGGCCGTATCGATAAAGAACTTCATCTATTCCTCCAATCGATCCATGAATCTGACCTTCTCCAGGTACAAGCCGTCCGGCGGAGCGGCATGCTTTGCCTTGAATTCGCCCGGACATTGTAGCATCTGCCGAAGATCTTCCAGCGCCATTTTGCCTGTAGCTATCTGCAACTGGGTCCCCACCAGAAATCTGACCATCTTATGCAGGAACCTGTCGCCTGTAACTTTGAAATATAGCTTTCTGCCGCGCCTGCTCCAAGTTGCTTGTTCGATGTTGCACTGATTGTCTCGTTTCAGTGACTTGGTGACGCAGAAATTCCCGAAATCGTGACCGCCCACGAGCAGTTCGGCTGCCCGTGAAAGCGCCTCCAGGTCGAGCGACTCGCTCGTCTGGTACCACCTGGAACAATTGAACGGCGTGAACCCGCAATAGATTTGATAACGGTAGGTTTTGGAGTAACTGCATTTCCGCGAATTGAAGGAAAATGGCACTACCCGCGAACTACGGATCAGGATATCGCGCGGCAGATGACTCTGAATGGCAGGAGCAAATCTCGTGGGTGGAATGCCCGAGTGGGTCTTGAAGTTCGCGATGTAGTCCTCGGCATGAACGCCGGCGTCGGTTCGGCTGCAGCCAACCAGGCTCGACGGCTCCCCGGTAGCGCCTGCGATGGCATCCTCAATGACCGCCTGCACGGAACGATCTTTGCTCTGCCGCTGCCAGCCTGAGTATGCTGTGCCGACGAATTGCAGGCGCAGCAGGATATTGCGAGTCGCTGCGCCGGTCATTTCAGCCCGAAGATGGCGACAACCAGGACGACTGTGAGTACAAGCTGCAGGATGTCGTGCCAGCCGAGTTTGAATTGATGCAGCTTCGTAGGCGTAACGTCCGCCCGCCAGTGCCTCACCTGCAGGGCGTCACCGAGGCGGTCACCGCGCCGCAATGTGGCCGCGAGCAGCGGTACCATGATTTGTGCCTGCCGGGAAATCCGCGCAATCGGCGCCCCGCCGAATCTGGCTCCCCGCGCGCGCTGCGCCAGAGTGATCCGAGCGTGTTCGCTCTGCAGATATGGTATCGTCCGCAACGCGATTCGGAGAGACATCGTCACGCCCCCAATCGCGAGGCCAGTTCGGGACAAGGGCTGCAGCGCCCAGTCGATCACATCGGCCAGCCTGTCGCGCTCAAGGACTACAAGCAGCCAGGCGGCCGTGGTGAAGAGCAACAGCACCCGCCAGCAGTAGAGCAATCCCGTCTCCAGTTGACCTCGGGTAATGCTCACCCCCAGGAGCTTCGTGAGTTCGACCCCATCGGGGGAGCCGAACAGCAGGTGCAGAAGGAGTGTGAAAGCTGCGACGCCTGGGAGCAACCAGGCCAGCCTCAGCAGTTGTCGTGCGACGGCCGGGATGAGCAGAAGCTGGATAAGCAGGTAAACTGAGATTATGGAATAGACCGGGACTTCGAGAAACATGAGAGAGAGGGTCATCGCGACAACGATGACAATGAGCTGAATTCTGGGATCAAAACAATTGCGCATCTGCCCTGGGCTTCTCCCCTGCCCGACTGCTTCAGTGGTGCCAATCCAACTTACGTGATCGGGACATCAATCAGGCGCACAATGTAGAGTATCGGGAGCGACAAGTCAATTGTCGGCTTGATCCGGTTATGATGGGGTATGGGAGGCGCTACTTGAGCAGTACCATCTTACGGGTCTGCTGGTTGCCGCTGAAGTTGAGCTTGTAGAAATAGACTCCGCTGGCGACGTCGAGGCCGGACTGGTTCTTTCCGTCCCAGTCATGGCTGTAGGAGCCGGGGAACGCCGCAACGTTTCGGTAGCTGCGAACCACCTGGCCAAGCGAGTTGAATATGGTGAGTTGATACTCCCCTGCCGTCGCCAACTCGACATCGATCCGGGTTGTCGCGTTAAACGGATTCGGGAAGTTCTGGTTGAGGGTGAAACTCTCCGGCAGAATGGCATCGCCGTCGAGTTCGTCTTCGGCATCGGTTGGTTTTTGGAACAGGTCTGAACCCGCGTCCAGCCCAGCTTCCACCTCGGCAATCGATCCGCCGGTGGCAATCACGAATCCGATGCGGCGCTGCCCGGAGGCATCGAAGTTGATCGCGCCGGTAGAGACAGCGACAGCCTTATCGTTGGGATAGCCGGAGAGGATCTCGCTGCTCTCAAACAGCAGGCCGTGCTTCTCGCTATCCGTTACTCCACCAGACTTGAAGCTGCTGCCATCCACCAGATTGACTACGGCATTGTCAAAGATCGGCCTGATACCAACGACCTGTGAATAGTCGGCGGAGTAGAAAAACAGATCGGCATCGCTCTGAATGATCTCTTCACCACCCAGCAAATCGAAGTCAGCGGCGAGTCCGACTGCAATCTCTTCATTTGCAGCCAGTTCATCCGAGATTTCGTAATCGAGCAACAGGAAATTGCCGGTGGCAGGCTGGTCATCAACCTTCGTGGACTGATAGACACTGAAGCGTCCGTCGATTGTCGCAAAGCTTCCATTAAGTTCACGCAGTGACCCTGCAGTTATCGACGTGAGTTCGCTTGAGGCATACCAGTCAAAGCTACCGGGGAAGGCATCGTAGATGTGCCCATCCGCAGAGCCGATCATCAGGTTGAAATTCGAGAGGATATCCGAATCAAAATCAAAATCTTCGTAGCGCTCGCTGCGGCCGAAATTGGTTACCTCGGCGTTCAGTTGCGAGGTGCTGATTGTGCCGGTTTCCGCGGCGACTGTCTGTCCGAGCACCAGCTCGAACTCGACGCTGTTGACGAAACCGAAATGGTCGGCATAGAAGTCAACGCGAAAGTGGAGGGGTGAGCCGGGGGAACCGTAGGTGTCCAGTTTGACGATAAACGGCTGCGCCAGATTGTCGGCGTCCGCGCCGGTCTCGATATTTCCGAAGTGACAGGTGTCGCGCATGATATAGGCGGAACTGCTTGAAGTCGAAAGCACACCGGTCAACTCGTCGGCTGCGACCTGTTCATTCATGATCGAGATGATCAGATCGTGCGTGGTGCCGGGATCGAGAATCGTGCCGTTGTTGCCATCGAGCCAGACCGACTGATAGGTGATATGCGGTTTCTGCGGCTTCGGCAGAAATTCGATGGCTCGCGCGAGGTTAACGACACCCCAGCCGTACGAATTGTCTTCGCCGCTGTCACCGAGATCGGTTGCAGACTGCAGCAGAGCGCTCTTGATCTGCGCAACCGTTGCGTCGGGGTTGTATTCGCGCAGCAACGCGACACAGCCGGCAATGAACGGAGCAGCCATCGAAGTACCCGACATCAAACGGTAACCGCCATCCTTATAGGCTGACCGGATGTCGACACCGGGGGCAACCAGCTCAGGCTTGATGGCATTATTGCTGCAGGAGGATGGTCCGCGGCTCGAGAAGTTCGCGACCGGCAGATTGGGCTGATTCTGGTCGATTGCTCCGATCGAAAAAGCGTTGGCCGGTGAGCTTGAACGATCCGCCGGATTCCTGATTGTGCCCGGATCGGGACCCTCGTTGCCACACGCGAAAATCACAACTATACCAAGTGCTTCAAGATTATCGATAGCTCCCCAGAAAGTGTCATCGCAGGTTGGAAGCAATCCACGCGGGATACCCCATGAGTTGCAGATGACATCAGGAAGGTCATCCACCGTCGCCGGGTTGCCGTCGGGGTCAGCCGCCCACTCGAATGCGGCGAGGATATCGGAAATTGTCTTGCTGAGGGTCTGTCCGCGATCGATCACCGAGGCCGCCATCCAGCGGGCGTTGAACGCGACGCCGATCGTATCAGCGCCGTCACGACCAACCATAATTCCCATTGTATGAGTGCCGTGGCCTTTAAGGTCTGTCGGGAGCGCCGCGCCGTACGGGTCAAACCAGGCAGCGGCTGAATTGGCGACTTGATTTCCCAGCCAGCCGGAGGTAAGCGCAGGATGATCGTAGTCAACGCCTGTGTCGAAACTGCAAACCAGGCGGCCATGTCCCGTATAACCCATTTCCCACAACTGCCGCACACCTGCGACATCGATCGAGTTGCTGCTGCCGGCGAAATCCGATGACGCAGTTGACGTCGCCACCGGTGCGATCAGTTCAAGCTCTGCATCCTCGACGATGTAGTAGACTTCCGGCATCTCCGCGAGTTCTGCGAGCGCAGCAGGCGAAAGCGTGACGGCTGCGGCCCCTGAAATCCAGAAATAGCGATAGGAGGATATCTCGCCGCTCTGCTGCAGCGCATCTACCTTATCGGCGAATCGAGCCTCGACTGCCGTCTCGCGCTGTAGCTCGGAAACGAGTAACTGGTGGGCGGCGGCTCGACGTGGTGAATCGAACATCGCCGCGGACTTGCCCAGTCGGTCGCTTCCCGAATCATTCAAAAAGACGACTACATCGATATCTTCCTGGGAGAATGCTGCCGTGGTCTGGAGGCTGCTGGAAACCTTAGCCTGCATCAGCGTGGAACCATCAGCCGCCTCACCGATAAGCAGGCACGGCAACACTATGGTCGCTAACATGATAGCAGCTATATGCAGGGGATTCTTCATTACCCTACTTGAAGCAACTATTGTGCCGTAGTGGAACGGTGCATTCTCGTGCATACAGCAAGGGATGGGAGCGAATAAGATCAGATTACACCTAATTTAAGCCGCTATACTTCAGCAACTTAAACCGTAACCGGTTTGCATACTTCAGCGCAGGCGAAAGCTTGCCAAATCACGAAAACTCAGAGTTTGCAGTGGGATGCAGGAATCAGGCTGCAACGCGTTGCAACCGCACAAACAAGAGTTGTTGTTCTGATGCTTGATTCGTCTATTTTAGGTGCTTATGAATAAGCTTACCGATCGGACCTGGGTGTGGATCCTGCTGCTCGTAGGGTTTGGCTTCCGCCTGATCTATTTTCTGAAATACTCGACCCTGATCGAGTTCGGCGAACCGACGGTCGACGCGCTCTACCACCACCTGATGGCGAAATCGATTGCGGGTGGTGCATTGACGGCAGGCGAGGCGTTCTTCCGCGCACCATTCTACAACTACTTTCTCGGGCTGATCTACTGGATCACATCTGACTCGATCGCTGCCGCGAGATTTGTCCAGTTGACGATCGGCGCGTTCAGTGCACCACTGGTATTCTTGATTGCGCGAGACTTGTTTGATAAGCGCACAGCCCTCCTCGCCAGCCTGTTCACGCTGCTGTGCCAGGATCTGGTCTACTTCGAGGGTGAGTTGCTGCTTGAGTCGATTGTGACCACCCAGATCTTAGCGAGCCTCTACTTGCTGTTGCGGTTCCGTCGCACAAACCGTACGGCATCACTCATCGCTGCGGGGCTTGTGGCCGGATTGGCGATCATCACTCGACCCAATGCAGCGGTTATCCTTCTTCCCTTGGTCTGGCTGATCTGGAGCAGAAATGCAGGCCCTCGCAGACAGAGTCAGATTGCAGCGTCGGCCACCATGATCGTCGCTGCCATGTTACCGGTTGCGCTGGTGCTGGTTCACAACCTGACACGGGAACAGCCGGCGTTCACACTCGCTACTCAGGGAGGCATCAACTTCTACATCGGCAACAACCACACGGCCGATGGGGTAAGCGCCGCCATGCCGGGAAAGCTCGGCTACAATTGGCAGTACGAAGATATTGCGTTCCTGGCGGAGCAGGATACTGGAGAGAAGATGAGCCCCGCTCAGGTTGGCTCTTACTATTACAGCGCTGCCTTCAACGAGATAATCTCTGATCCACTGCATTGGTGCGGATTATTGCTGCGTAAGGGCTACCTGCTCTTCAGTGGGAGTGACATCTCGAACAATCGCGACCTTACTTACTTCAAGAACCAGTTCTTCATACTGAAATTGCTGCCGATCGGAATGTGGTTGCTTGGTCCCCTGGGGCTGCTGTCGCTGATCTTCTGGAGGCGCTTCCGTTCGGCTGCGAATGCTCTGCAGCTATTCGTGCTCCTCTACGGAACCTCCTTCATTCTCTTCTTTGTCAACTCGCGGTTCCGGCTTCCTCTGCTACCTCTGCTCTCATGCCTCGCTGCCGCTACCATATTCATCGTGATCGATCTGTTCAGGGAGAAAGCTGCCGCGCGAGCTGTCCCCGCCATTGTCACCGGGGCAGTCTTGTTGTTGTTCTTCAACATCAATCTCTACGGGATTAACTTCGAGAATCGCAAGCAGGCACTTTTCACCGAAGGGAATCTCAGAATGCGTGCCGGCTCGCTTGATGGGGCACTGGAAAGCTACCGTAAGGCCGATAACCTGCCGGGACAGCTCAAAGACCTGCACCTCAATATCGGTGTCGCATACCTGCGGCAGGCAGAGTATGACTCAGCCTGGAAATACTTGCTGCTGGAGGATTCGTTGAGTGGAGGCAGCGCGGAGGCGTTGTCGAATCTCTCCTATCTCTACCGGCAGACCAAACAGCTCCCGGAGGCGATCAGCTCAGCCAAACTGGCCCTGGAAGAAAAGCCGTACATGACCGATGCCAGGTTGAACCTGTGGTCAGCATGGCGTGAGGCGGGGATGGCAGAAAGTGTTTTCGTTTCGGCCCAAAGGCTTGAGCACGGCGATCGACTCTCGCGAAGAGAGAAGTTCCTACTGGCGGTGTCTGCTGCGGACCTGGGGAGATTCGATGTTGCGGCGAAGCAGCTCAGCGAATTGATCAGCGAGCATGCGAACACATCACAGCCACTCTATGCGCAGGCCTCCTCTGCGTTCGATGCGTCGCCGGTCGCCCCCGTTTCCCCGGCGCACTTACGCTACAACCTGGGGTACGCCCTGGCTGGTCTGGGGCAGATCGACTCGGCGATCGTACTGTTCGAGGATGCGCTGGAGCTGGACCCGCAACTGCAGGAGGCATGGGTCAATCTGGGCACTGCGTATTTGAACAAGCAGAGATTTTCAGATGCCGAAGAAGCCTATCGCCGAGCTCTGGAGGTTGGCCCGGGTTCGGAGTTGCTCTACTACAACTATGCTATATCGCTGCTTTCGCAGGGCAAACGAATCGAAGGGGAGAATGCCCTGCAGCTAGCACTTGAAATCAACCCCGAGTTTGCACCCGCAAAGGCACTGACCCTGCGACTGCAGGAATCGCCGTAGCGTAAGACGACGCATTCCAATCGACCTCTGGATTCCCAAAAAAGAGAGCCGCAGGAAGTATCGATTACCTCCTGCGGCATCTGTCGCGATTTCGCTCCAATCATGACTGGCGCTGAGAAGCAGGCAGCCGTGGGAGCTTATGAAGTCAAACTAGTCTGCCAGGAACCACTCCATCATCTTCCTGACTACTGCCACCGCATGGTCATGCTGCAGACAGAAGAGCGAGAAGCCGAAGGCTGCGGATTTGAACGTACCGGAGTTGTACCGAAGTCCGCAGACCGTACCCTGAAGGCGCGGCAGGTAGGCCTTCATCGAATCGGGGATCGTCTCGCCGAAGTACGACTTGTAGAGGTACAGCGGTTCTGAGTAGACGTCACGCACAAAGTAACTTGCATTGGGCGCGCCACGGAAATCAATATTCATCCACGGCCTCTGACCATACTGCTCAGGTGCGAAGAAGTGGACATAAATCCGCTTCACCTTGTACAGGTCAACGGTGAGTGCCGGGAATCCGCTACCCGGAAGCGGTGTAGCGCCGACGAAATCATCGTTGGCTTTCGGAATCGGAACACCGCTGGTGGGGAGCCAGAGATTTCTCGGCTTGTAGGTCTCACCCCACGACGCACGATACTGAGCCGTCACGTTGAAGTACTTGAACGGCACTATGTCAGCCACAACCTTACTCTGGAGCGGGAAGGAAGTCAGACCATCATCCGGACCCGGCTGGTAAGGCCCGAACGGCGTGGTTCCGAAGAGCCAGACGTTGCCGCCCAGATCCATGTATTGCGCCATCCGCACGAAGTGATCCTTTGACAGGCCGGTCTTTTCGGCATCCTCAAGGACGACGTAAACCTTGTACTTCGCTAACTGAGCCTTCGTCGGGATATTCTGGGAGCTGATGTCCGTGGATGAGATCTTGCCGCGGATAATCGGCGGAATATCATATCCCGCTTCATTGAATACGTCATTGAAGAATTCGACCATATCGTCTTCGACGAACCAATCATCCGGCCAATAGTCCTTGAGCAGCCAGGTCTCATCCCAGACGGCGCCGGGCTGCGGTGAAGCGAGACCGTTGATCGGGTAGTAGACCAGCACATCATTCTCGAAGTGCGGATCGATTGCATAAAATGCCTTGTATGCCGGAGTCTTGTCCGCGACAGCCGCGTCATCACGAGCGGTTACCTTCAGGACAAAGTAGCCGTCACGTGTAGTCGTCGAGGCAGGCTGCTTGCGCCAGAGATTGTAGAAGACATGTTCGGTCTGATCAACCCAGACACTTCCGGTAGTCGTGTCCTTCGATTGCATCACCAGGCGTGACGCCGCTGCGAGCGTGTCGAACTCGAAGCCCTCGGTGAAGTCCCCGAGCGAGTCGATCGAGAGTTCTCCCTCATCGAAGGGTCCGAAGACCTGGTAGAAATAATCGAATGTGGGATCATCTACTTCTGACGGGAAGTCGATCTTGTCCTCACCCTCCCATTCCAGGTAGATGCCGGTGAAGGTCTTGCTGAGTTCGGGGAGATCATAGTATCCCTGTGCGTCGGGGGTCGTCTTGATCACGGTATTCGGCGGGTTGTTGTTTCGCGAGTAGACCCGGACCCGAATATCGGAACGCGCCGAATCGTCATCGACCGCACGAACGAAGAAGTACTGCTTGACGGTATCAACCGGATCAGCGCCCGCCACCAACTCGACCTTCTGGCGAGTCGGTGAATCTGATTCTTTTACATTGACGATCGTCCAGCAAGCGGGCTCGCAATCGCCACCATCGACATACTTGATCGAACTGGCCGCGAACGCGATCAGCGCGTTCACGTCGCTGGTATCTACGCTCGCTGGAATCTTGTCGAATGGAATGACGGCATACTCGTACATGATGATGTAGCCGTCAACATCGGTCCCATACCAGTTGATCGTGGGACTCTGCGTAAAGTGGGAGTTGGTCGGCGGGATATTTACAATCTCGACGACAGGTTTGGCGTTAATCGGTTCGTCATTCGTGGGGCTTGTCGAGCAGGCCCACATCATCATCGCAACTGCGATGAGCAATAACGCCACCTTCCACGCGTTTGAATTAATCCTGGTCATCTCTATCTATTCCTCCTAATGCACGGAACGAGCAAATATTCCAATTGATGCTCAGACTTAGAACTGCAGCCCGAAGGTAAAGCGATGAGCCTGCTCAAGCAGTCCCATATCCTGATACGCGTAGTCCAGGCGCATATCCATCGACTCCAGCGGCAGGTGGATACCTCCTCCTACGCTGAAGCTACCTTCGTCATACTGGAATCGCTGACCTACCCGCAGGAAGTAGCGTTCGTCCAGACTGTATTCGAATCCTGCGTTGTACTTCTCCAAGTTATCCGACGGATGCTGCGCTTCCATCGAAA